>NZ_JBXASW010000010.1:0-149967 GCF_058809745.1 Variovorax sp. MPBD4-3 | reverse complement strand
CGAATGTCCCCCGCCCTTCGGGCTCCTCCTTTATTTCGCTGCGGGGAGCACCCGGCGCCCTGCGCGCGATGAAAGCGGCGCTCGTGCAAGCCGATCAACCAGTGCGCTGAACGATCACGACGATGGGGTACCTTGCGCAGCGAAATAAAGGAGGAGGGCGAAGCCCGGGGGACATTCGCGGAGCAAGGTACCCCGTCGTCGTGAGCGCGCCCCGAAAAACGACGGTCCCCACCCGACACACGTCAGCCGATGGCAGGAGAAGAAGCCAGCCGCTCCATGAACAGCTCGCAGCGCGCGAGCTGCTCCAGGCTCACGAACTCGTCCGGCTGGTGCGCCTGCTCGATGCTGCCCGGCCCGCACACCACCGTGGGAATGCCGGCGTTCTTGAACAGGCCCGCCTCGGTGCCGAAAGCCACCAGCGTGGTGCCTTCTTCGCCCGACAGGCGCTGCGCCAGCTTCGTGACCGGGTTGTCCGCCGCGCCCAGGAAACTCGGAATCTCGCAGATCGTCTCGAAGCTGAAGCCCGCGTCGGGCGCCACTTTCTTCATGGCGGGCTCCAGGCTGCCCGCATAGGCCACCACCTTGGCCTGCATCTGCCCGGCGTCGGCTGTGGGCAGGTCGCGGAACTCGTAGCGGAACTCCGCGTCGCGCGGCACCACGTTGTCGGCGATGCCGCCATGGAACTGGCCCACGCTGGCGGTGCTGAAGGGCACGTCGAAGCCCTCGTAGCGCGGTTCGTTGCGCTCGAAGTCCTCCGCCATGTCACGCACCTTGCCGATCACGCGCGCCGCCATCTCGATCGCGTTGACCGACTTCGGCGTGAGCGACGAGTGCGCCTCCTTGCCGCGCACGCAGCACTTGTAGCGGTACACGCCCTTGTGCGCGATGGCCGGCACCATGCTGGTGGGCTCGCCCACGATGCAGGCCAGCGGCTTGATGCCGGCGTCGCGCATGTCGGCGATCAGTTCCTTCACGCCGAAGCAGCCGATCTCTTCCTCATAGCTGAACGCGAAATGCACCGCGAAGGGCGAGTCGCTTTCGAGGAAGCGATGGGCATTGGCCAGCGCGATGGCGATGAAGCTCTTCATGTCGGCCGAGCCGCGCCCGTAGAGGCGCTCGTTCTGCACGACGGCCGAGAGCGGGTCGACGCTCCAGTCCTGCCCGTCCCAGGGCACCGTGTCGGTATGGCCCGAGACGATGACGCCGGCCGGCTTGCCTTCGCCCAGCGTGGCGAACAGGTTGGCCTTGGTGCGCTCGGCGTTGTAGGTGATGCGGCTTTGCACGCCCAGGGCCTTCAGGTGGCTCTGCGCGAAGTCGATCAGTTCGAGGTTGCTGTTGGCACTGACGGTGTTCATGCGCACCAGGGTCTGGGCCAGCAGGAGGCTTTGGGGGGAAAGCGTGTGGAGCATGCGCCGCATTCTCCCGGAAGTCGGCACGATGCGTGCACGTGGCCATGCCGCCGGGTGCTCGGCGATGATCTGCCACGCTTGCGGTGCATCGATCCGGGGCGTCCCGCCTCTTTTTTTATCCCGAACATTTCCATGAACGCTCACGCAAATCCCGCCACGCCGGCCGAGCTCTCCGCGCGCGACCTCGAACTGCTGCGCATGGCCATCCGCCTGTCGGACGAATCGAAGGCGCGCGGTCGCCATCCCTTCGCCGCGCTGGTGGCCGACGAACACGGCGAGGTCGTCGCCAGCGCCGGCAACAACTCCATGCCGCCCGAGGGCGACCCCACCCAGCACGCCGAGCTGGTGGCCGCCGCGCAGGCCGCGCGGCTGCTCACGCCTGCGCAGCTGGCGCGCTGCACGCTGTTCACCAGCGCCGAGCCCTGCTGCATGTGCGCGGGCGCCATCTACTGGACGAACATCGGCCGCGTGGTCTATGCGCTGTCGGAACACACGCTGCTGGGCCTGACCGGGGACCACCCCGAGAACCCGACCTTCTCGCTGCCCTGCCGCGAGGTGTTCGTGCGCGGGCAGCACAAGGTCGAGGTGGTCGGCCCGCTGCTCGAGGACGAGGCGGCCGCACCGCACCGGGGCTTCTGGCATGCCGCGCACTGAGCGGGTGCGCGGGCTGCGTGTATCTACGCGGTGCCCCGGGCGGGCAGACTGTATAGACTGGCATTTTGAAACCTCCACGCCATGAAACTCATCGATTCGCTCGTCACGCAGGCGGCCGGCATCGCCGCCGTGCGACGTGACCTCCACGCCCATCCCGAACTCTGCTTCGAAGAAGTCCGCACCGCCGACGTGGTGGCAGGCAAGCTCACCGAATGGGGCATTCCCATCCACCGGGGGCTCGGTACCACCGGGGTGGTGGGCATCGTCAGGAACGGCACCAGCAGCCGCGCCGTCGGCCTGCGCGCCGACATGGACGCGCTGCCCGTCACCGAGCTCAACACCTTCGCCCACGCCAGCAAGCACCACGGAAAGATGCACGCCTGCGGCCACGACGGCCACACCGCCATGCTGCTGGCGGCCGCGCAGCACCTGGCGAAGAACCGCAACTTCGACGGCACCGTGTACCTGATCTTCCAGCCGGCGGAAGAGGGCGGCGGCGGCGCCCGCGAAATGATCAAGGAAGGGCTGTTCGAGCAGTTCCCCATGGATGCCGTCTTCGGCATGCACAACTGGCCCGGCATGAAGGCCGGCCAGTTCGCGGTGAGCCCCGGGCCGGTGATGGCGTCGGGCAACAAGTTCTTCGTCAACGTGGTCGGCAAGGGCGGCCATGCGGCGCTGCCGCAGACCGGCATCGACCCGGTGCCGATTGCCTGCGAGATCGTGCAGGCCTTCCAGACCATCCTCACGCGCAAGATGAAGCCGACCGATTCGGCCGTGATCTCGGTCACCACCATCCATGCGGGCGAAGCCAACAACGTGATCCCCGACAACTGCGAGCTGTCGGGCACGGTGCGCACCTTCTCGCTGGAGGTGCTGGACCTGATCGAGGCGAAGATGAAGCAGATTGCCGACAACATCTGCGCCGCGCACGACGCCACCTGCGAGTTCCGCTTCGAGCGCTACTACCCGCCCACCGTCAACACCGAGGCCGAGGCCGACTTCGCGCGCCGCGTGATGGGCGGCATCGTCGGGCCCGAGAACGTGCTGAAGCAGGAACCGGCCATGACCTCGGAAGACTTCGCCTTCATGCTGCAGGCCAAGCCCGGCGCCTATGCCTTCATCGGCAACGGCGACGGCGCGCACCGCGACGTGCACCACGGCGAAGGCCCGTGCACGCTGCACAACGCGAGCTACGACTTCAACGACGATCTGATTCCGCTGGGCGCCACCTGCTGGGTGCAGATCGCCGAGCAGTTCCTCAAGCCCGGCGCCACCGCGGAGTGACCGCCCGATGATCGCCATTCCCGAAGCCTTTTCACCGCGCTACGCGCAGGCGCGCCAGAAGTTCCTGCAGGCCTGCGTGAGCGCCGGCCTCACGGTCGAGCCGCATGCGCATCCGCTCAAGGGGCGCGACGGCGAAGAGCTGTCGATGGACGTGGCGCTCGACGGCAATGCCGATGCCGAGCATCTGCTGATCGTCACCAGCGCCTGCCATGGCGTGGAAGGCCACTGCGGCAGCGGCGTGCAGGTGTTCGCGCTGCACGACGCCGAATGGCGCGAGAAGGCCAAGGCGCAGGGCGTGGCGGTGCTGTACGTGCATGCGCTCAACCCGCACGGCTTTTCGTACGGCCGGCGCGTCACGCACGAGAACGTCGACCTGAACCGCAACTTCATCGATTTTTCGAAGCCGGTGCCGGTCAACGAGCCCTACGCCAAGCTGCACGAACTGCTGCTGCCCGCCACCTGGCCGCCCACGCCGGAGAACCAGGCGGCCGTGGCCAGGTGGATCGAGAAGCACGGCGCCACCGCCTACCAGGCGGCCGTCACCAGTGGCCAGTACCAGTTCGACGACGGCCTGTTCTTCGGCGGCAAGGCGCCGACCTGGAGCAACAAGACCATCCGCGGCGTGCTGAAGCGGCATGCGGGCAAGGCCCGGCGCGTGGCCTGGATCGACCTGCACACGGGCCTGGGCCCGAACGGCCTCGGCGAGCGCATCTTCGCCTGCCGCGACGACAAGGTCGCCTACGCGCGCGCCAATGCATGGTGGGGCACGCCGGCCGCGCCGGTCACGTCGATCTACGACGGTTCGTCGACCTCCGCATTGCTGCGCGGGCTGATGTGGGACGCCATGTACGAAGAGTGCCCGCAGGCCGAGTACACCGGCATCGCGCTCGAGTACGGCACGCTGCCGATCCTGGAAGTGACGGGCGCGCTGCGCGCCGACCACTGGCTGCACAAGCACCCGGAGGCGCCGGCCGACCTGGCGGACAGCATCCGCGCGCGCATGGTGGAAGCTTTCTACACCGACACCGATGCCTGGCGCGGACAGATCGTCAGCCAGGCCCGCCAGGCGATGTTCCAGGCGGTGGACGGCCTCAGGTCCTGACCCGGCCGTCTCCGGTCAGCATCGACAGTTCGACGAACTTCGAGGCCACGTGGTTCTTCGAGGAGAACGACACCTCGAACCCGCCGAACTGCTGGCGGTCGATGCTCTCCAGCCCTGCAATGAGGCTCTCGCGCGCAGGCTTGCCCGGCGCCTTGCGCAGGCCCTCGACCAGAACCTTCGCGGCCAGGTAGCCTTCCATGCTCGAGAAGTTGGCGCTCGCACTGTTGCCGGCCTTGCGCACCGCTTCGGCGAACTCGCGTGCCAGCGCATTGGCCTGGTTGTAGGGTGAGGGCACCACCTGGGTGATCATCACGCCGGCCGCGTCCTTGCCCAGTTCGTCCGCCAGCGCCTGCGTGCCCACGAAGGACATGTTGAAGAAGGTGCCGCCGTAGCCCGCCTTGCGCGCTTCGCGGATGAAGGTCGCGCAGGCTTTGTACGCGCCCACCTGCACCACGGCGTCGGGCCGCGCCGCCACGATCTTCTTCACGGCCTGGGCCACGTCGGCCGAGTTGCGCTCCACGGTGGCCAGTGCGACCGGCTTGAGTTGCTGCTCGCCGAGCGCCAGCGTCACGCCGTCGAGCCCGGCCTTGCCGTAGGCGTCGTTCTGGTAGAAGACCGCGATCTTCTTCAGGCCCAGGTGGGTGAGCTGCTTCACCATGAGCGCCGTCTCGTCGTTGTACGAGGCGCGCAGGTGGAACACGTTCTTCTGGAACGGCTCGCGCAGCGACATCGCGCCGGTGAAGGGGGCCACGAAGGGCACCTTGTCCTTCACCGCCAGCGGCAGCGCCGCCAGGCTGGTGGGCGTGCCGACGTAGCCGAACAGGGCGAACACGTCTTCCTCGATGAACTTCTGCGTGTTGGCGGCGCAGCGGTCGGGCTCGTAGCCGTCGTCGAGGTTCTTGATGACCAGGTTGCGGCGGCCCGGCTGGGCGTTGTACTGGTCCAGGAACAGCTTGGCGCCCTGGTTGAACTGGATGCCCAGCTGGGCGGACGGCCCGCTGAACGGCGCCGACTGGCCCAGCACCAGCGGCGTGTCGCCCTGTGCCCGGGCGATGCCGAAGCCGCCCAGCGTGGCGGCCGCGCCGGCGGCCAGCGAAAAATGTCGTCGATTCATCGTCATGTTGAAAACCCGTTCCCGCGCTCTGACTTGCGCACAAATTAGACTTGCCCGATGCCCCACGCACCGGATTCCCTGCTCGAAGAAGCACCCCCGCCCGCCACGTCCACCGTGCTGGGGGCCTGCCCCCATGACTGCCCGGACACCTGCGCGCTCGTCACCACCGTGAAGGACGGCGTGGCCGTGAAGCTGCAGGGCAATGCCGCGCATTCGCATACCGGCGGCGTGCTGTGCACCAAGGTGTCGCGCTACATCGAGCGCAACGACCACGCCGAGCGGCTGGTCCAGCCGCTCAAGCGCGTCGGACCCAAGGGCAGCGGGCAGTTCGAGCCGGTGAGCTGGGAGGCCGCGCTGGACGACATCGCCGCGCATCTTCGAGTATTACAGGGAAAACCCGAGGGTATTGTCCCCTACAGCTATGCGGGCACCATGGGCCTGGTGCAGGGCGAGTCGATGGACCGGCGCTTCTTCCACAAGCTGGGCGCCACCCTGCTGGACCGCACCATCTGCTCCATGGCCGGCGGCGAGGCCATGGTCTACACGTTGGGCGCCAAGGTCGGCATGCGCATCGAGTTCTTCGCCGAGGCCAGGCTCATATTGATATGGGGCAGCAACTCCATCGCCAGCAACCTGCATTTCTGGCGCCACGCCCAGGCCGCCAAGCGCGCCGGCGCCCGGCTGGTGTGCATCGACCCGCGCAAGACCGAAACCGCCGACAAGTGCGACGAGCACATCGCGCTGCTGCCAGGCACCGATGCCGCGCTGGCGCTGGCCCTCATGCACGAGCTGATCGTGCACGACTGGCTCGACCATGACTACATCGCCAGCCACACGCTGGGCTGGGAGCAGCTGCGCGAACGCGCGCTGCAGTGGCCGCCCTCGCGCGCGGCCGAAGTCTGCGGCATTCCCGAAGAACAGATCGTCTCGCTGGCCAGGGCCTACGGCACCACCAAGCCGGCCGCGATCCGCCTGAACTACGGCATGCAGCGCGTGCGCGGCGGCGGCAACGCGGCCCGCGCCATCGCCTGCCTGCCGGCGCTGGTGGGCGCCTGGCGCGACCGCGCGGGCGGCCTGCTGCTGAGCAGCTCGGGGCATTACCCGGTCGACCGCGCCGCGCTGCAGCGCCCCGACCTGCTGGCCGGGCGCAAGCCGCGCACCATCAACATGAGCACCATCGGCGACGCGCTGCTGGACACCGCCAACCCGGTGAAGGCCATCGTGGTCTACAACAGCAACCCGGTGGCGGTGGCGCCCGAATCGGCCAAGGTGGCGGCGGGCTTCGCGCGCGAAGACCTCTTCACCGTGGTGCTGGAGCAGTTCCGCACCGACACCGCCGACTACGCCGACTACCTGCTGCCCGCCACCACGCAGCTGGAGCACTGGGACATCCACTGCAGCTACGGCCACACCGACGTGCTGCTGAACCGCCCGGCCGTGGCGCCGCGCGGCGAGGCCCGCAGCAACGCCTGGGTGTTCCGCGAACTGGCGAAGCGCATGGGCTTCACCGAACCCTGTTTTTCAGATTCCGACGAGACGCTGTGCCGCACCGCCTTTGCGGAGAACGCGATCGACTTCCCGCAGCTGCTGGCGCAAGGCTTCACCAGCCTGAAGCTGCCGGAAGCGCCGTTTGCCGAGGGCAAGTTCCCCACGCCGTCGGGCCGCTGCGAATTCTTCAGCGCGCGGCTCGAGGCAATGGGCATGAACGGCCTGCCCGACCACGTGCCCAACTGGGAGCCGGCCGGCAGCTCGACCGAGTTCCCGCTGGCCATGATCTCGCCGCCGGCGCGCAACTTCCTCAATTCGACTTTCGTGAACGTGACGAGCCTGCGCGCCATCGAGGTCGAGCCGCTGCTGGAGATCCACGAGGCCGACGCCGCCGCGCGCGGCATCGAGGACGGCGCCCTGGTGCGCGTGTTCAACAAGCGCGGAGAGCACCGCTGCCGCGCCGAGGTCTCGCGCCGCGCACGCCAGGGCGTGGTGCACGGCATGGGCATCTGGTGGCGCAAGTTCGGCATGGACGGCACCAACGTCAACGAGCTCACCAGCCAGCGCCTGACCGACATCGGCCGCGGCCCGACCTTCTACGACTGCCTCGTGGAGGTCGAGAAGGCGTGAAGCTGCTCGCGGCGCTCGCGCTGGCAGGCTCGGTGTTGCTCACCGGCTGTGCCGACCTCGGCTACTACTGGCAGTCCGCCAGCGGCCACATCGGCATCATGCGGGCCGCCAAGCCCGTGCCCGAGTGGCTGGCCGATCCGGCGGTGTCCGCGGCGCTGAAAGCCAAGCTCGAGCTCACGCAGCGCATCCGGCGCTTCGCTTCTTCCGAACTCGGCCTGCCCGACAACCCCAGCTACAAGTCGTACGCCGACCTGCACCGCGCCGCCGCCGTGTGGAACGTGGTGGCCGCGCCGCCGTATTCGCTCACGCTCAAGAGCTGGTGCTTCCCGGTGGCGGGCTGCGTGGGCTATCGCGGCTACTACGACGAAGCCTCGGCCAAGGCCGAAGCCGAGGCGCAGAAGAAAGAAGGCATGGAGGTGGCCGTCTACCCCGTGCCCGCGTACTCCACGCTGGGCTGGATGAACTGGGCCGGCGGCGATCCGCTGCTGTCCACCTTCATCGGCTATCCGGAGGGCGAACTGGCGCGCATCGTGTTCCACGAGCTGGCGCACCAGGTGCTCTACGTGCCGGGCGACACGGTGTTCAACGAGTCTTACGCCACCGCGGTCGAGCGCATCGGCGGCGCGCTGTGGCTGCAGCGCGAGGCCGGCGAGCCGGCCCGCCGCGAATACGCGCAGTTCGACAGGCAGCGCCAGGACTTTCGCGCGCTCGCGCTCGACACCCGCCGCGCGCTCACGAAGGTCTACGAGTCGCCCGAAGCCAAGGCCAAGGACTGGGCCAGGGTAGAGACCATGAAGCAGGCCGCCATGGCCGACTTCCGCGAACGCTACGCCAGCCTGAAGGCCGGCTGGAGCGGCCCGCGCCAGAACGCCTACGACGCCTGGGTGGCGCGCGCCAACAACGCGGCCTTCGGCGCGCAGGGCGCCTACGACGACCTGGTGCCGAGCTTCGAGCAACTCTTCGAGCGCGAAGGCCGCGACTGGCCGCGCTTCTACACTGAGGTCAAGCGCATCGCCGCGCTGCCGACCGAGCAGGCGCGCCGCGCCGCGCTGCAGGCGGCCAGCGGCGTGCTGCAGACCCATTCCAGCCCCCAAGACAAGAAGGAAGATCCCGGTGCCTGACATCCATATCGAACGCAACCACGCGCTTGGCATTGCCGGCGCACGCGAAGTCGCGCGCCAGTGGGTGAAGCAGGCCCAGGAGGAATTCGGCCTCGAATGCGCCTACACCGAAGGCAAGGACCGCGACGTGGCGCAGTTCACCCGCGCCGGCATCGACGGCACGGTCGAGGTCACGGCCAACACCTTCACGCTCGACGCGACGCTGGGCTTCCTGTTCAGCAGCTTCAGCGAGGTCATCGAGCAGAAGATCACGCGCAACCTCGACGCGCTGCTCGGCGCGCCCGGCGGCGGCGGTACCCGGCTGGCCTGAGCGGTCCGGGGCATGACCGCGACGACGAACGCCTCTTCTACTCATGCCGGCGGTCCGTTGGCCGGCCTCAAGGTCATCGAACTGGGCCAGCTGATCGCGGGGCCGTTCGCGGCGCGCACGCTGGCGGACTTCGGCGCCGAGGTCGTCAAGATCGAGGCTCCCGGCACGGGCGATCCGCTGCGCAGCTGGCGGCTGCTGAAGGACGGCACCTCGGTCTGGTGGCAGGTGCAGTCGCGCAACAAGCGCTCGCTGGCGCTCGACCTGCGCGAGCCCGAGGCGCAGGCCGTGGTGCGCAAGCTCGCGGCCGAGGCCGACGTGCTGATCGAGAACTTCCGCCCCGGCGCCATGGAAGGCTGGGGCCTCGGCCCCGACGAGCTGCTGGCCGCCAACCCCGCCCTCGTCATGCTGCGCATCAGCGGCTACGGCCAGACCGGGCCGTACCGCGACCGGCCCGGCTTCGGCGTGGTGGCCGAGGCCATGGGCGGGCTGCGCCACCTCACCGGCGAACCGGGCCGCGTGCCGGTGCGCGTGGGCGTGTCGATCGGCGACACGCTGGCTTCGCTGCATGGCGTGATCGGCGTGCTGCTGGCCATGCAGCACCGGCATGCGACAGTGAGCGCCGAATACCCCAGGGGCCGCGGGCAGGTGATCGACGTGGCGCTCTACGAGGCGGTGTTCAACTGCATGGAAAGCCTGCTGCCCGAGTACGACGCCTTCGGCGCGGTTCGCGAGGCGGCCGGCAGCGCCTTGCCGGGCATCGCGCCGACCAACGCCTACCGCTGCGCGGACGGCGGCTACGCCATCGTCGCGGGCAACGGCGACAGCATCTTCCGCAGGCTCATGGAATGCATCGGCCGGCCCGACCTGGCGGGCGACCCGGCCTTGGCCGGCAACGCCGGACGCGTGGCGCAGGTCGGGATGCTGGACGCCGCCATCGGCGACTGGACCGCGCGGCATACGGTGGAAGAGGTGCTGGCCGCGCTCGACGCGGCGCACGTGCCGGCAGGGCGCATCTACACCATCGCCGACATCGCGGCCGACCCGCACTACGCGGCGCGCGGCATGCTGCAGCAGGTGCGAATGAGCGACGGCAGCCAGCTGGCCGTGCCGGGCTTCGTTCCCAAGCTGTCGCTCACGCCGGCCAGCCACCGGCACAACGCACCGGCAGTGGGGGCGGACACCGATGCGGTGCTGAAGGAAATCGGGCTGAGCGAGGAGCAGATCGCCGCGCTGCGTGCGCGCGGGATCGTGGGGTAGAGCCGGCGGTTGGCTGGTCAGCCGCGCAGCGACTCGATCAGGTCGATGTACTTCTGCTTGGCTTCGTCGGCGCTCGCGCCCTTCTGCGCGGTCCAGGCGTCCCATTTGGCGCGCGCGACGATGTCGCTGAAGCTCGGCTTCTTGGCAGTGTTGTCGCCTTCGGTGGCCTGCTTGAACAGGCCGTAGATCTTCAGCAGCGTCGGGTTGTCGGGGCGCTCGGCGAGCAGCTTGGAGTTGGCCTGGGCGGCTTCGAATTGGGCGTTGAGGTCGGACATGGGCTTGGTCGAATTGAAAAGCTGAAAACGCGCATCTTAAATCGCGTGGTACTTGAAAGTACCGGGGTCAGTCGCGCAGCCCCGCGCGCGCCAGTTCCACGTCCAGCCGCTCGCGGGCGTCGGCCGGATTCAGCGCGGCGGCCTTCTCGAACCATTGCGTGGCCTCGCGCATGCGCGACTCGCCGTGCAGCATCACCAGCGCGCGGGCGTATTCCATCATTCCGGCGGCGGAATCGGGGTTGAGCGCCAGGCCGCGTTCGAACAGCTCGATCGAGGCCTCGGCCCGCACGCCGTAGGTCATGCGTCCGACCAGCGCGCCGACCTTGTCGATCACCTCGGCGTGGAACGCCGCCAGCGCGACGTGCGCATCGGCATGCCCCGGCTGGAGTTCGATGACGCGTTCGAGCGCGCCCTTGAGCTTGCTGCCCAGCCCTTGCGCCAGCGCGCGCGCCACGCTGATGCCCTGGCTGTAGCGACCCAGCGCATAGGCCTGCCAGTAAAGGGCCTGGCAGTTGCCGGGATCGGCCAGCACCTGCGCGCCGGCGCGCTCGATCACCTGGCGGAACATGGCGAGCCGCACGGCTTCGCGCGGCTCCAGGTAGTTGGCGTAGATGGCCGTGGCCTGGTTGGCCAGCACCATGCCGTCGGCGCCGTGCAGCAGGCCGACCGTGGCCGCGCGCTCGAATTCGCCGCTGTGGTACAGCGCCCAGCCCTCGGCGAGCGGCGAGTCCGCGGCGGGCGGCGGCATGTGGTCGTGGCCCGCGTGCAGCCGCGGCCAGTGCGCCAGCACGCTGCGCGCGTCGTGGCGGGGCGTGTCGGCGTAGGGCAGGGGCGTCCACGGTTGCGCGGCGGTGGCGGCGGCCGCGGCGCCGCCGGACATCAGCGAGAGCGGTTTGAAATCGGGGTGGGGCATGGTCTTGTCTAGGCCGCCATATCGACCGGGGACGTCGCGTTGGCTGCATCTTCCGCGCCGTAGGCATTGCTCAATGTCAGCAGATGCCGCCTTTGCTCGGTGCCGAGGTACGGCGCCAGCAGGTGCAGCGTGTGCTGGCCGCCGCGCATCAGCGCACCCTGCGCATGCGCCGGCTCCAGTGCCTCGCGCGGGTTGCGCACGTACTCGTAGCTCAGCCAGTAGGTCAGCACCACCACCATGCTGTGTGCAAGGGTGCCGACCTCGTGCGCATCGATCTCCAGGTGGCCGGCGCGGCTCAGCCCGGCGATCAGCTGGCGGATGGCGCGAGCCTTGTTCTCCAGCACCAGCTGCAACTGGGTTTCCAGGTGGCGGTTCTTGCTCAGCAGGTCGTTGAGGTCGCGGTACAGGAAGCGGTAGCGCCAGATCAGCTCGAACAGGCTGTGCATGAAGAACCACGCGTCCTCCACGTCGTGCACGCCTTCGCTCGCGTGCAGCAGCTCGTTGAGCTCGGCTTCGTAGCCTTCGTAGAGCTTGTTGATCAGCTCTTCCTTGGCCGGGTAGTGGTAGTAGAGGTTGCCCGGACTGATGTTGAGTTCGCCCGCCACCAGCGTGGTCGAGACGTTCGGCTCCCCGAAGCGGTTGAACAGGTCCAATGCGGCTTCGAGGATGCGTTGCGCTGTGCGGCGTGGCGCCTTCTTTGCCATGTCTCGGTGCCCCCGGTTGTCTCTTGAAGGCACTCTAGCGCATGTGCACCGCACCATGAACGGCGCGGTGCATGTTTTGCGGGGCTGTTTTCTTGTGCAGTGCCGCAATAGCGGCCGGCCGATGCGGGCCGGCGCGGCGGGTCAGCCGGCCTTGCTGCGGCGCAAGGTGGTCTTCTTGGCGGCCGGAGCCGCCGTCTTGCGGGCCGCAGCCTTGCGCGGGGCTGCTGTTGCCGCCGCCTGCTTCTTCAGCTGGGCCTCGAGCGCTTCGACGCGCGCCTGCAGCGCGGCCATGTCGGCGGCCGAGGGGGTGCCGAGCTTTTCGAGCGCGCGCGCCACGCGTTCCTCGAAGATGTTCTCCAGCTTGCCCCACTGGCCGGCCGCCTTGGTGCCGAACTCGCTCGCGAAGCCGGCCATGCGCTGCTGGGCCTGGGCCAGCGTTTCCTCGGCGGCCTGCTGGGTCTTCTTCTGCATGCCGGCGCCGTCCTTGACCAGTGCCTCGAAGGCCTTGCTGCCTTCCTGCTGCATCTTGGCGAAGGCGCCGAGCCCGGCCAGCCAGATCTGCTGGGCGGAGTCCTTGATGCGGTCGGCGGCTTTGCTGTTGTCGTCCTGGGAGGCCATGCGAGGTGTTCCTTGAAAGATTCGAATCGATCGCAGGACTCTAGCGGCCCCCGGCGCTCGCGATTAGGGCTTTGCGCCTAGCGCCGGGCTCAGGGCGTGGCGCCGGCGGCGCGGCTGGCGTCCAGGTGGGCCTTGGCGCGCTCGGCCAGCGCCATTTCGCCCGGGGTGCCCGGTGCGAAGCTCTCGACCTGCAATGGCCGCCCGTGCGAGTCGACCGACACGAAGACGATCAGGCACTCGGTGGTCTTCTCCATCGCGCCGCCCTTCATGTCGCCGCTGCGCACCTCGACCGAGATGTTCATGCTGGTCTTGCCGGTGTAGGCCAGGCGGGCCTCCACCTCGACGAGGTCGCCGATCATGATCGGCCGGTGGAAGCGGATGCTGCCGATGAAGGCGGTGACGCAGTAGCGCTTGGCCCAGCTGGTCGCGCAGGCGTAGCCGGCCTCGTCGATCCACTTCATGACCGTGCCGCCGTGGACCTTGCCGCCGAAGTTGACGGTGTTCGGCTCGGCAAGAAAGCGCAGGGTGATCGAGGACATGGTTCGCCTTTTCTGGAATGGCTGTGGTGGGGAGCCGCGATTATGCGAGCGCGCGCCCCTTCATGCGCCCCTCCATGCGCCCCTTCACGCGCCCCCTTCAGGCGCCGCTGAACAGCTGGGCCAGCGTGCGCCGCAGCCACGCGTTGCCCGGGTCGGCGTGGAAGCGCTCGTGCCAGTGCTGCTTCACCGCGTAGTCGGGCAGCGAGAAGGGCGGCTCCAGCAGCTTCACCGGCTCCTGAGTGGCCAGCACCTTGCCCAGGATGCGCGGCACCACCACCAGCAGCTCGGTATGCGCCACGATGCGCGCCACGCTCAGGAAGCTCGACAGCCGCACCACCACGTTGCGCCTGAGCCCCAGCCGAGCGAGCGTGGTGTCGACGATGGCGTGCCCCGTGCCCGACGTCGACACCACCGCATGCGCCTCCGCCTCGAAGCGCCTGCGCGTGAGCCGCGCGCCGATGCGCGGATGGTTCTGCGCGGCCAGGCACACGAAGTTCTGCATGAACAGCGTCTGCTGGTAGAAGCCCGCGTCCAGCTGGGGCATGAAGCCCACGGCCAGGTCGACCTCGCCGTCCTGCAGGCGGCGCCCGCTGATGGTGGAGATGATCTCGGTCTCGATGTGCACCCCCGGCGCCGCATGCCGCAGATGGTCGAGCAGGCCTGGCAGCAGCACCACCTCGCTGATGTCCGTCATGCAGATGCGAAAGCGCCGCTGCGCCTGCGCGGGGTCGAAGCTGCTGCGGTTGCCCTGGGCCTGCGCCAGCTGGCCCAGCGCCTCGCGCAGGTTCGGGTAGATGCGCTCCGCATGCGGCGTGGGCTGCATGCCCTGCGCGGTGCGGGTGAAGAGGCGGTCGTCGAAGTGCGCGCGCAGCTTGTTCAGCGCGGTGCTGGCCGCCGACTGCGCCATGCCCAGCCGCTCGGCCGCCTTGGAGACGTTGCCGGTCTTGTAGACCTCGTCGAACACGGCGAGCCATTCGAGATCGAGCCTGGACATGGGTGTTTCCCTGGAGCGAAAGGCACCATTATCGAAATTCCCGATTCCGTGTATTGGCTGCCGGGCTTGAGGAAATAGTGGTGCGGCTCAACAATGCCCGGCCACGGAGACAACCACGCCCATGAAACCCGTTCCCTCCAATGCGGCAGAGCGCCGCGACTACTACGCCCGCATCGGCCCGCTGCATCTCACGCCGCTGTGGGAATCGCTGCACGCGCTCGTGCCGCGCGAACCGCAGACCCCCTGCGTGCCCGCGCTGTGGCGCTACGACGAGATCCGCCCGCTGCTGATGGAGTCGGCCGACCTCATCACCGCCGAAGAGGCCGTGCGCCGCGTGCTGGTGCTCGAGAACCCGGCGCTGCCCGGCAATTCGTCGATCACGCAGTCGCTGTATGCCGGCCTGCAGCTCATCATGCCGGGCGAGGTGGCGCCTTCGCACCGCCATGTGCAGTCGGCGCTGCGCTTCATCGTCGACGGCAAGGGCGCCTACACCACGGTGGGCGGCGAGCGCACCACGATGTACCCCGGCGACTTCATCATCACGCCGTCGTGGGCCTGGCACGACCACGGCAACGAGGGCATCGGCGGCAGCGTGGAGCCGGTGGTGTGGCTCGACGGGCTCGACATTCCGATGCTGCGCTTCTTCGACGCGGGCTTCGCCGAGAACGACGATTCCAAGGTGCAGCACGTGTCGCGCGCGGAAGGCAACAGCCTCGCGCGCTTCGGCCACAACATGGTGCCGGTGCGCCACGACCATGTGTCGGCCACCTCGCCGATCTTCAACTACCCCTATGCGCGCAGCCGCGAGGCACTGGCCCTGTTGCAGAAGCAGGAAGCGCCCGACGCGTGGCTGGGCCACAAGCTGCGCTACGTCAACCCGCTGACGGGCGGCTCGCCGATGCCGACCATCTCGACCAACCTGCAGCTTTGCCCCAAGGGCTTCGCGGGCAAGACCCACCGCGCGACCGACGGCGCCGTCTACAGCGTGGTCGAAGGCCACGGCACGGCCGAGATCGCCGGCCAGCGCTTCGACTTCGGTCCGCGCGACACTTTCGTGGTGCCTTCGTGGGCGCCGCTGAAGCTGTCGTCGCCGAACGAAGACGCCGTGCTCTTCAGCTTCTCGGACCGCCCCGTGCAGCAGGCCATGGGCATCCTGCGCGAAGCCTTCCTCGAAGGATGTTGACCCCCCGGCTTTTCGCTGCGCTTCGCTTCGTGTAATTCGCCACCCCCCGAGGGGGAGGCTCGGCCGCCTTGGGGCGGCCCGGCGCCGGCCGAATTTCTTCTTTTGTTTTGTTGACCGTGTGCCGCTCTGCGCGGCAGGAACCCCCCATGTCCTTCGTTTTCACGCCTCCTTCCGTCGTCGGCCTGCCCATCGTGGATTCCGACAAGCTGTTCCCCGTGCGCCGCGTGTACTGCGTCGGCCGCAACTACGCGGCCCATGCGCGCGAGATGGGCTTCGACCCCGACCGCGAACCGCCGTTCTTCTTCTGCAAGCCGAACGATGACGCTTCCGTGGTGCCCGTGGCCGCGGGCGCGACCGGCAGCATTCCGTACCCGCCGCTCACCAGCAACTACCACTACGAAGCCGAACTGGTCGTGGCCATCGGCAAGGGCGGCAAGGACATCAAGGTCGAAGACGCCGCCAGCCACATCCACAGCTATGCCGTGGGCCTGGACATGACCCGCCGCGACCTGCAGATGAAGATGCGCGAGCAGGGCCGCCCCTGGGAAATCGGCAAGGCGTTCGACTTCTCCGCGCCCATCGCGCCGCTGCGCACGCTGGCCGACGTGGGCGAGATCAACGCCGGCGCCATCACCCTCGAAGTCGACGGCCAGGTGCGCCAGAACAGCGACATCACGCACCTGATCTGGTCGGTCAACGAGGTCATCGCCAACCTGTCGACGCTCTTCACGCTGCAGCCCGGCGACCTGATCTTCACCGGCACGCCCGAAGGCGTGGGCGCGGTGAAGGCCGGGCAGACCATCAAGGTGAGCATCGAGCGCCTGCCGTCTCTCACGGTCCGTATCGACTGAGTCTTTCTCCCGATCGCACAGGCACGCGCCATGACCCTTTCGAAGAATCCCCCCTCCGTGCTGCTGGTCGGCGGCGGCATCGGCGGCATGGCCGCGGCGCTGGCGCTGGCGCGCCTTGGCGTGTCCATCGACCTGCTGGAACAGAGCGCCGCCATCGGCGAGATCGGCGCCGGCCTGCAGCTCGGCCCCAACGCCTTCGCCGCGCTCGACGCGCTGGGCGTGGGCGAGGCGGTGCGCCGGGGCTCGGTGTTCACCGACCGGCTGGTGATGATGGACGCCGTCGATTGCGGCGAAGTGGCCTCGGTGCCGGTGGGCGAAGCCTTCCGCGCGCGCTTCCGGAACCCGTATGCGGTGAGCCACCGCGCCGACCTGCACGGCGCCATCCACGAGGCGGTGAAGCAGCATCCGCTGATCCGCTTCCACACCTCGGCGCAGGTCGAGGCGCTCGACATCGGCGCCCAGGGCGTGGCCGCCGTCACCACCGACGGCCGCCGCTTCAAGGCCGACGCCATCGTCGGCTGCGACGGCGTGAAGTCGGTGGTGCGCGCCAGGCTCATCGGCGACGCGCCGCGCGTGTCGGGCCACGTGGTCTACCGCGCGGTGGTGCCCGCCGCCGACATGCCGGCCGACCTGTGCTGGAACGCGCCGGTGGTGTGGGCCGGCCCCGACTGCCACCTGGTGCACTACCCGCTGCGCCACGGCGAGCAATACAACCTGGTCGTCACCTTCCACAGCCGCGAGCAGGAACAGTGGGGCGTGACCGACGGCAGCAAGGAGGAAGTGCTGTCGTACTTCGAGGGCGTGCACGCGCGCCCGCGCCAGCTGCTCGACCGCCCGACCTCGTGGCGCCGCTGGAGCACCGCCGACCGCGACCCGGTCGAGCGCTGGAGCGACGGCCCGGCCACGCTGCTGGGCGACGCGGCGCACCCCATGATGCAGTACCTCGCGCAGGGCGCCTGCATGGCGCTCGAAGACGCGGTGACGCTGGGCGAGGCCGTGAAAGCCTGCGATTTCGACATGGCCGCCGCGTTCAAGCTGTACGAGGCCGCGCGCGTCGCCCGCACCGCGCGCGTGGTGCTGTCGGTGCGCGAGATGGGCCGCATCTATCACGCCAAGGGCGTGGAGCGGCTGGTGCGCAACAGCCTCTGGACCGGCCGCACGCCCGAACGCTTCTACGATGCGGTCGAGTGGCTCTATGCATGGCGGCCCGAGCACTGCCTGGACGACGCGCCCCGGGCGCTTTCGCCGCGCTGAAACCTGTTCCCTTCATCATCACTATTCGAGGCCAGAGGCCCAGGAGACAAAGCATGAACTTCCCACGCGCACTGCTGACCGGCATCCTTGCCGTGACCGGCGCCACCGCCACCACCGCCGCGCTGGCGCAGGCCGGCGATTTTCCGAACAAACCCGTGACGCTGGTCACGCCCTTCGCGGCCGGCAGCGGCCCCGACGCGGTGCTGCGCCTGGTGTCCGACAAGCTCTCGCGCCTGTGGAACCAGCGCGTGCTGATCGACAACAAGCCCGGCGGCGGCGGCTTCATCGCCATCGACCAGGCCCGCCGCGCCGCGCCCGACGGCTACACGCTGCTGCAGCTCGACAGCGAGCACATCGCCGCGCTGCCGCACCTGTACAAGTCGAAGAACTTCGTGACGCTGCAGCACTTCGACCCGGTGGCCTCGCTGTTTCGCACGCCTTTCTTCGTGGCGGTGGGCACCGACTCGAAGTGGAAGAACATGGGCGATCTGATCGCGGCCGCCAAGGCCGAGCCGGACGCCATCGTCTATGGCTCGTGGGGCGTCGGCAGCCCGGGCCACCTGGGCGCGCAGCAGCTCGAGGCGCTCACCGGCATCCGCATGCGCCACGCGCCGTACCGCGAGGTGTCGCAGCTGTATTCCAACGTGGGCACCGGCGAAGTGCCGTGGGCCTTCGCGAGCATTCCGTCGAGCCAGGGCATCTACAAGGCCGGCAAGCTGCGCTACCTGGCCGTCGCGGCGCCACGGCGCATTCCGCAGATGCCCGACGTGCCGACCATGGCCGAGGCCGGCGGCCCGGCCTCGCTGGAGGTCAATTCCTTCGTGTCGCTGCTCACGCCCAAGGGCGTGCCGGCGGCCGTGAAGGCGAAGATCAACGCCGACGTGGCCAAGGTCATCGCCGATCCCGAGATCCGTGCCCGCTTCGACACCTTCGCCTTCGAGCCGCTGGCCTGGTCGCCCGAGGAAATCGAGCGCAACGCCGAGGCGAAGTCGAAGGTGTATGGCGAGCTGGTGCGCAGGGGCAACATCAGCCTCGATTAGCGCGGCCCGCGCCTTGCCCAGCGCTTCGCTCGGCAGTTAAGCTGGCCCTCTTTGCTTTTTGCTAACTTTTTCACACTTTTCTCCATGTCCGTCACCAAGAGAGCCCTCCTGATTGCCTGCGGCCTGGCCGCCGCCGCCGCGCTGCCGATGACCGCCGGCGCGCAGAACGCCGCCTGGCCGAACAAGCCGATCCGCCTGCTCGTGGGCTTCCCCGGCGGCTCCACGCCCGACATCGCCGCGCGCACCATCGCCGAGCCGCTGTCCAAGGCGCTGGGCCAGCCGATCGTGGTGGACAACAAGGCGGGCGCATCGGGCAACATCGCGGCCGACCAGGTGGCCAAGGCCACCGACGACCACACGCTGGGCATCGTCATCAACGGCAACCTCACGTCGTCGAAGATGCTGTACGCCAAGCTGCCGTACGACCCGGTCAAGGACTTCACCTACCTGTCGCTGATCGCGACCGCGCCGCTGGTGCTGGTGGCTCAGAACAACCTGCCCTCGGGCGCCGCCTTCTTCGACGCGGGCCGCAAGGCCGGCGACAAGTGGAACTACGGCTCCGTGGGCATCGGCTCGGTCGGCCACCTGGGCATGGAACTGCTCAAGACCCGCGTGCCCGGCTTCAAGCCCGAGCACGTGCCCTACCAGGGCAACCCGCAGGTCATCACCGCCATGCTGGGCGACCAGGTGCAGATGGGCCTGATCCCGCCGGGCGTGGCCATGCCGCAGATCAAGGCCGGCAAGCTCAAGGCCATCGGCCTCACGGGCGGACGCAGCGCGCTGGTGCCCGAGATCCCGCCGCTGTCGGAGGCCGGCGTGAAGGACTTCAACCTCGAGGTGTGGGTGGCGCTGCTGGGCCCGGCCAACCTCTCGAAGGCGGCGCAGGCGCGCATCAGCCGCGAACTCGAAGTGGTCATGAAGGACCCGGACGTGCGCCGCAAGCTCTTCGAGCAAGGCTGGCAGGCCGTGGGCACCTCGCCGGACGGCATGCGCACGCGGGTGAACGAAGAGGCGGCCATCATGACGAAGATCATTTCCGCACGCGGCATCAAGCTCCAGTGATGACGACAGTCCAGACCTTGCACGAACCGGCGCGCGAGCTGCCGGTCTTCGGCGAATACGACGTGGTGGTGGTCGGCGGCGGCCCCGCCGGCATCGCCGCCGCCGTGAGCGCTGCGCGCCACGGCGCCAACACGCTGCTGGTGGAGCGATACGGCTTCCTCGGCGGCATGGGCACGGCCGGCGGCGTCACCAACTTCGCGGGCCTGTATGGCAAGCGCAAGGGCGAGATGACCCAGCTGGTGCGCGGCGTGGTCGACGAGCTGATCGAGCGCATCGCCGGGCTCAACGGCATGAACCAGCCGCAGAACGGCATGGGCGGGCGCATCTGCGTGCGCTCTTACGACACCTCGGCCTACAAGCTGGCCGCCGACCAACTGCTCGATGCGGCCGGCGTGAAGCTGCTGTTCCATGCGTATGCGGCCGCGGCGATCCGCGACGGCAGCCGCATCGCGGCGCTGGTGGTCGAGACCAAGTCGGGCCGCCAGGCCATCCGCGCCAACGCCTTCATCGACGCCAGCGGGGACGCCGACGTGGCCGCCTTTGCGGGCGTGCCCTTCGAGGTGGGCGACGGCCACGGCAGCGGGCTGTTCCCGACCACCATGTTCCGCATCGGCCAGGTCGACGCGCCGGCCGCGCTGGAGGCGGTGGGCGAGTTCAAGGCCATCAACGATTTCATGGCGCGCGCCGAGCAGCAGAAGCCGGGCGTCTACAAGTTCCCGCGCGAAGGCGCCATCCTGCGGCCCAACAAGGACCCGCGCGAATGGCGCGCCAACGTCACGCAGATCCGCAACGCCCAGGGCCGCGCGATGAACGGCGTGGACGCGCGCGAGCTGACCGAAGGCGAACTTGAAGGCCGCCGCCAGATCAGCGAGTACTTCAGGTTCCTGAAGGCCGAGGTGCCGGGCTTCGCGCAGTCGGCCATCGTGGAGATCGCGCCGCAGGTCGGCATCCGCGAGACGCGGCGCATCCAGGGCCTGTACGCGCTCGGGCGCGAGGACATCCTTTCTTCGGCCAGGTTCGACGACAACATCGGCCTGAATGCCTGGCCGATGGAAATGCACGCCGACGGCCGCATCGAGTGGGCCTTCCCGCGCGACGAAGACAACGCCTACAACCACCTGCCGTGGCGCATGCTGGTGCCGCAGGCGGTCGACAACCTGCTGGTGGCCGGCCGCTGCGCATCGATGACGCACGAAGGCCAGTCGGCCGCGCGCGCGAGCGGGGGCTGCTTCGTCATGGGGCAGGCGGCGGGCACCGCTGCGGCCTCGCTGGGCGGCGGCAGCTTCGCGAAGGTGGACGTTCCCGCGCTGCAGCAAAAGCTGCTCGCCGACGGCGTCGACCTCGACCGCTGATCGCGGCGGCGCGCTAGAGTCCGGGGCTTGATGAACTCGAACCCCGGACGAACCGTGCACTTTCCTTCGTTGTCGACACCCGCGCGTCGCACCCTCCTGACGCTGTCCTGCGCCGCCATCGGCCTCATGCTGGCCGGCTGCGCCAGTACCCCCGAAGGCGAGCCCGTGCACGGCAAGGACCGGCTGCTGAGCTTCTTCGCCGCCAAGGACGGCCGCAAGGTCGCCATTGCCGGCGAGAACTACCACTACGTGTTCGACGGCGATCCGTCGGTGGCGGCGCTGCTGCGCTGGGAAGGGCGCGCCAAGGTCACGCCCGCGCTGCTCGGCGAGCTGAAGGTGGCGCGCAACCAGAGCTTCGAGGGCCAGTACGTGCTGATGGCTTTCGACGCCGACCTGACGCCCGAGGACCGCGCCTTCCTGATCCAGACCGGCTTCGCCAGGACCGACGCGAAATACGGCGACCGCCCCGGCCCCACGCTGCGCTACTTCGGCACCGTCTACGGCAAGCGTTACGCGGCGGTGCCGATCAAGTCGGCCGACACGGTCGACTTCTCGCGGCGCCAGTACCTGGGCTACGTCGAGCAGGAAACGCTCAGCGCCCCCTTCAGCAAGGCCGCGCCTTCGCCGCTGGTGTATGCCGACGACGGCTCGCTGCTGCTGGCCGGCGTGCCGGTGCGCGTGGTGCAGGGCGGCACGGACTACGGCTGCCGCGCCCGCCTCATGGGCATGTGCTTCTACAAGTAGCGGCAGCTGACGGTGGGGCTGCTGACCGGCCCGCGACAGCTGGCCGGCCCGGGCTTTGCTATGGTGGAGGGTTGCTTCCAGCCCGCTTCGACAGCCTCGACCCGCTTTCTCCCTCCCGATGACCACCGACTCCGCCACCGCCTCCCGCCTCGTCGACGAACTCGTCGCGCTCATGCAGCTCGAACCCCTGGGCGGCGACCGCTTCCGGGCCCGGAGCGAGGACATCGGCACCCCCGCCGTCTTCGGCGGCCAGGTGCTCGGCCAGTCGCTCATGGCCGCCAGCCTCACGGTCGGCGCCGAGCGCCCGGTGCATTCCATGCACGCCTACTTCCTGCTGCCGGGCGAGCATGCGCCCATCGAATACAGCGTGGACCGCGTGCGCGACGGCCGCAGCTTCACCACCCGCCACGTGGTGGCGCGCCAGCAGGAGCGCATCATTTTCGAGATGTCGGCCTCGTTCCAGACCGTGGACGAGGGCGTCGAGCACCAGTTCGACATGCCCGCCGTGGCCGGCCCCGAAGGCCTCGCCAGCGAGCTCGACCAGCGCATCGCCCTCGGCGACCGCCTGCCGGAGCCATGGCGCAGCAAGGCGATCCAGCCGCACGGCATCGAGTACCGCCGCGTCGACCCCGAGGACCTGATGGCGCCGCTGCCGCGCCCGGCCTCGGCGCAAAGCGCGATCTGGATGCGCGCCATCGCGCCGCTGCCCGACGACCCGATGGTGCACCGCGCACTGCTGGCCTACGCCTCCGACCACGGCCTGCTGCGCGCCGCGATGCTGCCGCACGGCCTGAGCTTCATGAGCGGCCAGGTGCGCCCCGCCAGCCTGGACCACGCGATGTGGTTCCACCGCGATTTCCGCATGGACGACTGGCTGCTGTACGTGCTCGACTCGCCCAGCGCCGGCGGCGCGCGCGGCCTGTGCCGCGGCAGCCTCTATGCGCGCGACGGCCGCCTTGTGGCCTCGGCCGCGCAGGAAGGCATGCTGCGCATCAGGAAGCCGTGGACGGCGACGACTCGCCCGTGAGCGCGGCCTGCTGCAGCCCGTCGCGGCTGCGCTCGCCCAGCAGCCGCTGGTAGTTGTCGCGCAGCAGGATGCCGGCGTAGTACACATGCTCGCGCATCAGCTGCTCCGCGCGAGCGGCGTCGCCTGAAATCACGGCCTGCACGATGCGGTGGTGGTCGTCGTGCGAGCGCAGGATCACGCCGTGGTCGTGCCACAGCATGATGCGGTCCGACGCGAACGGCACCGCCTGCGCCTGCGCGCCGAAGCGCACGATCCACTGGTTGCCCGCACCTTGCATCAGCGCGTTGTGCAGCCGCACATTCATCTGCTGGTAGGGCGCGAGGTCTTCGGCCAGCAGCTTTCCCTTCGCAAGTATTTCGTCGCCTTCGCGCAGGCACTCCTGCAACAGCGCGGCGGTCGGCTCGTCCACGCCCAGCGCGGCGAAGCGCCTGCAGGCCAGCCCCTCCAGCACCGAGCGCACCTCGTAGGCCGCGAGGATGTCCTCGAGCGCGAACGAGCGCACCAGGTAGCCCTTCTTCGGCTGGTGGTCGATCAGCCCTTCCATCGCCAGCGCAGCCAGCGCGGCGCGCACCGGCGTGCGCGACACCTTGAGGGTTTCGGCGATCGGCACTTCTTCCACGCGCATGCCCGGCTGCAGCCTGCCGTGAAGGATCCAGGTGCGCAGCGTCTCGGTGACTTGTTGGGAGAGTGTGTCCATGTCAGGTATACATGATGCCAGTGAAAGTCGGAAATAAGGCGTGATATCAGGGAAAACGAGGGCTTCGAAAAGTGTTCATGTATACACAATGCGGCCCTCGATCAACTTTCATGCCGCCTCGAAGCGGCCCGGAGACCTTGCAGCCCATGTCGGAACATCATGCACAACCTCACGGCCGGCTGGCCCTCGTGACCGGCGGCGGCCGCGGCATCGGCGAGGCCGTGTGCCGCCGCCTCGCGGCCAGCGGCTTTCGCGTCGTGGTGGCCGACATCGACGGCGACAACGCCCGCGCCGTGGCCGGGTCGCTCGGCGAGGGCCACCACTTCCGCGAGTTCGACGTGAGCCAGGAAGCCGCCGTCGAAGCCGCGTTCGACGACATCGAGAGCACGCTCGGCCCGGTGGCCGCAATGGTCTGCGTGGCCGGCATCCTGCTGATGCCCGGCGGCGAGCGTTCGCCCATCAAGGACACCACGCTCGAAGACTGGGAGCGCACCTTCGCCGTCAACGCGCGCAGCGTGTTCCTGTGCGGGCGCGCCTACCTGCGCCGGCGCGAAGCGGCGCCCGTGGCGCACGGCCGCATCGTCACCTTCGGCTCGGTGGCGGCGCAGCTGGGCGGCTACCGCTCCAGCGCCACCTACATCGGCGCCAAGTCGGCGGTGCTCGGCCTCACGAAGGCGATGGCGCGCGAATCGGCGCACCTGGGCGTCACGGTCAATTCGGTGGCCCCCGGGCTGATCGACACCGACATGCTGCGCGGCACCGTGCGCAGCAGCGGCGCGCTCGACGCGGCCGCCGCCAGCATCCCGCTCGGGCGCATCGGCACGGTGGACGACGTGGCCGGCGCGGTCGACTACCTGGTGTCGGAGCAGGCGGCGTACATCACCGGCAACGTGATCGACGTCAACGGCGGCTACCGCATGCAGTGACGGCCGCGCAGGTCTTTCACCCTTTCATTCCAACGGAGACAGCTCATGAAAAAGAACTTCCTGATTTCGGCACTGGCCCTGGGCGTGGCGCTCTGCGCGACGGCGCCCGCCGCGCTCGCGCAGGCCGAGCCCGGCCTGACCGACAAGACCATCAAGATCGGCATGTTCTCGCCGATGTCGGGCCCGTCGATGAACTACGGCTTCGACGTCATCAACGCCGCGAAGATGTACTACGACAAGATCAACAAGGAAGGCGGCGTGAACGGCCGCAAGATCGAGCTCGTGGTGGAAGACGACCGCTGCAACGCCAACGACCTGCTGGCCGCGGTGAAGAAGCTCACCGAGCAGGACCAGGTGTTCCTGCTCAACGGCGGCTCCTGCTCGGCCGCCGTGGTGGGCGCGCGCGAATACGTCGAGCGCGCGAAGATCCCGCTGGTCATGCTCAACGCCTCGGGCGACGGAGCGCTGTATCCGCCGTCGAAGTACATCTACGGCGCGTTCTCCATCTCGCAGCATGCGGTGGGCGGCTCGATGGTGCAGTTCGCGAGCGAGCAGCTCAAGGCGAAGAAGATCGGCTACATCAACCACGACGACGCCTACGGCGGCTGGAACCTCGAGTCGGCCCAGGCGCAGGCCAAGGCCCTGGGCGGCGTCGACCTGCAGGTGCAGTCGGTCAACCCGAACATCACCGACGTGACCGCGCCCATGCTGAAGATCAAGGCCGCCAACCCCGACGTGCTGCTGCTCACCACCTACGCACGGCCGGTGAGCCTGATCGTCAAGCGCGCCTTCGAGCTGGGCTTCAACAAGCCCATCGTGCTGGCCGTCAACTCCACCGCCGACCTCAAGCAGCTGGTGGAGAACGTGGGCAACAAGGATGCCTTCAAGAACGTCTACATCCAGGAAGTGCTGGCCGACGTGCCCGGCGGCCCCAAGCTCAAGTGGGTGTACGACATGTACAAGGCCTCCTACCCCGACCTGGCCTCCAAGCCGGGCTATCCGCAGGCCTACATGCCCTACGGCATTCCGCCCGCGATGGCCGTGGTCAACGCACTGAAGGCGGCCGGCCCCAACCCGACGCGCGAGAAGGTGCTCGCGGCGCTGTCGACGATGAAGTTCGACTCCGGCGTGATGGCCGGCCCGATCGAGTTCGGCCCGCAGGACCACGCGGCGCAGGAAGCGGCCATCTACATCAAGTTCGACGGCAGCAACATGGCGCTGGTGCCGGGCAGCTACAAGAGCGTGTGGCAGTACAAGCCCTGACGGCCGGCGCGACATGAGTCTTTCCGACATCTGGCTGTTCGTCCAGCAGGGCGTGCTGTCCGGCATCGTCACCGGCAGCGTCTACGCGCTGCTCGCGGTGGCGATCGTCATGGTCTTCAAGACCACCGACGTGCCGAACTTCTCGCAAGGCGAAATCTTCATGGCCGGCGGCTACGCCGCGCTCTTTCCGCTGGTGGTGTGGGGCTGGCCCTACTGGGCCGCGGTGCTCGCGAGCATCGTGGTCACCGCCTTGCTCGCCGCGGCCTTCCAGCGCGTGGTGATGCAGCGCGTGACCGCCTCGCGCGGCGTGGGCGTGCAGCTCGTCATTGCCACGCTCGGCTTCGCGTATTTGCTCAAAGGGCTGGTGCGCAAGACCGGCCTGGGCGACACGCCGCGCTCGCTGCCCTCGCTGGTGCCGCAGGACCCCATCATGATCGGGCAGGCCTCGCTCACGCTGCTCGACCTGGCCATCTTCGGCTCGGCCGTGGTGGTGATGGTGCTGCTGTACCTGATGTTCACGCGCACCCGCACCGGCCAGGCCATGCGCGCGGTGGGCATGAACCCGCGCGGCGCGCAGATCGTGGGCGTGAAGCTCGGCACCATCCGCATGAAGATCTGGGCGCTCACGGGTGTCATCTCGGCCATCTCGGCGCTGCTGATCACGCCCAAGATCCTCATCACGCCCGACATCGGCCACATCGCCATCCTGGCCTACGCGGCGGCCATCGTCGGCGGCTTCACCAGCCTGCCGGGCGCGGTGGTCGGCGGCTTCATCATCGGCATCGTCGAGAACCTGGTGGGGCTTTTCATTTCGTCCAACGCCATCGTGGTCGCGCCTTTCGTGGCGATCATGGTGGTGCTGCTGGTGCGTCCGCAAGGGCTGCTCGGCGGCAAGCCTCAGGTGAAGAAGGTATGAGCGCTTCGACAGTTTCGTCCCCTTGGTGGGACCGCGGGGTGCTGCTCGGCATGGCCGTGGTGCTCGCGGTGCTGCCCTTCACCACCAGCGGCTATGTGCTGTACGTGGTCAACCTGCTGATGGTGTTCTCGGTGCTGGCGCTGGGCATGCACCTGGTCATCGGCGAGACGGGCCAGTTCGCGCTGTCGCACGCGGCCTTCTTCGGCATCGGCATCTACACGGCCGGGCTCATCAACAACCAGTGGCAGCCGCCGTTCTTCGTGTCGATCCTCGCGGGCGCCGTGCTGTCGGCCGCGCTGGGCTGGGTGATCGGACTGCTGGCGCTGCGCATGCGCGACATCTACCTGGCGCTGGCCACCTTCGCCTTCGGCGAGGCGATGCAGTGGGTGTTCCTGAACTGGGAATCGGTGACCAACGGCTCCAACGGCCTGCAGATGAAGCCGGCCTCGCTCGGCGGCCACCAGCTGCTCAACGACCTGCAGGCATACCCCTTCGTGGTGGCCATCGCGGCGCTGATGCTGTGGCTCACGGTGGCGCTGTCGCGCTCGCGGCTGGGGTCGTCGTTCCGCGCAGTGCGCGAGAGCGACGTGGCGGCCATCGCCATGGGTGTGAACACACGCGCGGTGAAGGTCGCGGCCTTCGTGCTGTCGGCCGCCTTCGCGGGCGTGGCGGGCGGCATGTACACGCTGTTCACCTCCTTCATCCATCCCGAGAGCCTGGGCTTCCAGACCACCATCCTGATCCTCACGATGGTGGTGGTGGGCGGCTTGGGTTCGGTGCGCGGCGCGGTGGCCGGCGCCATCGTGTTCGGCCTGGCGTCGGAGCTGCTGCGGCAGGCGCCGTCGTACCAGGAAATCATCTACGGCGGCATCCTCATGCTCTTCATGATGTTCCTGCCCAAGGGCATGGCGTCGCTCTTCGCGGCGCGGCGCAAGCCGCAGCGCGCGGCTTCCGTGAACGCAACGGAGAAGCACGCATGAGCGCCGCGCTGGGCCGCCCCGAGCAAGCTCGCACCGTAGCGCGCAGCGCGGAGGTTATTCAATGAACACGACCGCATTCCTCGACGTGCGCGACATCAGCGTGGTGTTCGGCGGCCTGAAGGCGGTGAACGGTCTCTCGTTCCAGGTGGAGCAGGGCCGCATCCATGCGCTCATCGGGCCGAACGGCGCGGGCAAGTCGACCACCTTCAACTGCATCTCGCGTTTCTACACGCCCAGCAGCGGCAGCGTGACCTTCGAAGGGCGCGAGCTCACCAGCGTGTCGCCGCACCGCATGGCCTCGCTGGGCATCGCGCGCACCTTCCAGAACCTGGAGCTGTTCGCCGAACTGTCGGTGCTCGAGAACGTGCTGCTCGGCACGCACTCGCGCGGCGCCGCCACGCTGGGCAGGCTGCTGCGCCGTCCCGACCGCGAGACCGAAGACTTTGCGATGCACCTGCTGGAGCGCGTCGGCCTGGCCGACGAGCGCCACCAGCCGGCGCGCGACCTCGACTTCGGCCGCCAGAAGCTGCTGGAGCTGGCGCGCGCGCTCGCCATCAAGCCCAAGCTGCTGCTGCTCGACGAGCCCGCGGCCGGCCTGCGCAACCGCGAGATCGAAAGCCTCGACCGGCTGCTCAAGGAGCTTGTGGCGCGCGACGGCATCACCGTGCTGCTGGTCGAGCATGTGATGCAGCTGGTGATGTCGATCTCTGACCGCATCACCGTCATGGCCTTCGGCGAGAAGATCGCGGAAGGCACGCCCGCGGAAATCGGCAGCAATGCGCGCGTGATCGAGGCCTATCTTGGCAAAGGAAGTGGAAAAGGAGCCGCGCATGGCTGAAGCACTGTTGTCCCTGCGCGCCATCTCGGCCGCCTACGGCCGCATCCAGGCGCTGTGCGACGTGTCGGTCGACGTGCCGGAGGGCGAGATCGTCGCGCTGCTCGGAAGCAACGGCGCAGGCAAGACCACCACGCTGAACTGCATCTCGAACCTGGTCGACTGCACCGAGGGCGAGGTGCGGCTCGACGGCGAACGCATCGACCGGCTGGGCTCCGACGCGCTGGTCAGGCGCGGCATCGTGCAGGTGCCCGAAGGCCGCCAGGTGTTCCGCGACATGAGCGTGCGCGAGAACCTCGACCTCGGTGCCTACCTGCGGCGCGACCGCGCGGGCATCCGCAACGACCTGGAGTCGGTCTACACGATGTTCCCGCGCCTGAAGGAGCGCCAGCACCAGATGGCCGCCACCTTGTCGGGCGGCGAGCAGCAGATGCTGGCCATCGGCCGCGCGGTGATGGCGCGCCCGCGCGTGATGCTGTTCGACGAACCGTCGATGGGCCTGTCGCCGCTGCTGGTGGAGCAGATGTTCGGGATCATCGAGCGCCTGCACCGCGAACAGAAGATCACGATCCTGCTGGTCGAGCAGAACGTGCAGCTCGCGCTGGCGGTGTCGAGCTACGGCTACATCCTGGAGAACGGCGAGATCTCCTTGCACGGCCCTGCCGCACAACTGGCGAACGACGAGGCCGTGCGCCGCGCCTACCTCGGCGTCTGACGCCGCTTCCCAGAAAGAAAGTTCATGCTCCTCAAAGACAAACTCTCGCTGGTCACCGGCGCCGCGCGCGGCCTGGGCGAAGCCATCGCGCGCCGCATGGCGGCCGAAGGCGCGCATGTGCTGGTGGTGGACCGCGACCTCGAAGTCGCGCAAAAGGTGGCCGCATCGATCCGCGAAGCCGGCGGCCGCGCCGATGCCGAGAGCGTCGACGTGAGCGATTCGGCGGCGGTCGATGCGCTCGCGGTGCGCGTCGCGGCGTCGCACGGCGACATCGACGTGCTGGTCAACAACGCTGGCATCTCCGCGCGCTCGAAGTTCGACGAGCCCGGTGCGCGCGAAGCCTGGGACCGCGTCATGTCGGTCAACCTGCAGGGCGTGTTCAACGTCACGCAGGCCTTCGTCCCGGCGCTCAAGCGCACGCAGGGCAACATCGTGAACCTGTCGTCCATCGTGGCCTTCGGTGCGGGCATCTCGTCGGCCGGCTATGTGGTGGCCAAGGGCGGCGTGCGCTCCCTCACGCAGGTGCTGGCGCGTGACCTGGCGCCTTACGGCGTGCGCGTGAACGCCGTGGCGCCGGGCCTCATGGTCACGGACATGACGGCCGGCCAGCGCGAGACCGAACACGGCACCGACTGGTACATGAGCCGCGTGCCCATCAAGCGCCACGGCGAAGCCGACGAGATCGCCGGGCCGGTCGTCTTTCTCGCTTCCTCGATGGCCAGCTACGTCAATGGCGTGGTGCTGCCGGTCGATGGCGGCTACCTGGCGGTCTGAGCACCGCCGCACATCGGAACAATCATGAACAACAGCAGTACAGAGAAGCCGCTCGTCCTCGTGACGGGCGGCGCCAGCGGCATGGGCCGCGCCATCGTCGAGCGCATGGCGCAGGGCGGCTGGCGCGTGGTCATGGCCGACTACAACGGCGAGCTTGCCGAGCGCGAAACGCAGGTGCTGCGCAGCGCGGGCCTCGACGTGGAATGCCGCGCCATCGACCTGACCGACGAGGCCGCCGTGCGCGCGATGGTGCAGCAGCTGCCGCCGCTCACCGCGCTGGTCAACAACGCAGGCATCTTCGACGAGCGAGCCTTCTTCGACGTGACCTCGGCGGACTTCCGCCGCATGTACGAAGTGAACCTGCTGGCCGTGGCCACGCTCACGCAGGAGGCCGCGCGCAAGATGGCGGACGGCGCGCGCATCGTCAACATCGCATCGCGTGCCTACCTGGGCGCGAAGAACCACGCGCACTACGTGGCCTCCAAGGCTGCACTGGTCGGCTACACGCGCGCCAGCGCGATGGAGCTTGCGCCGCGCGGCATCATGGTCAACGCCATCGCGCCGGGGCTGATCGACACGCCGCTGCTGCGCGCGCTCTCGCCCGAACGCCTGGCCGCGCAGCTTGCGCTGCAGCCCACCGGCGCGGCGGGACGGCCCGAGGACATCGCGCACGCGGTGACCTTCTTCGCGTCGCCGGCGACCTGCTTCGTCACCGGGCAGGTGCTGTTCGTAGACGGCGGCAAGTCGCTCGGCGGGTCGGGGTCCTGATGGCACGGCAGCAACAACAGGAAAAGACCGCGTACGACGTGGTCGTCGTCGGCAGTGGCGCGGGCGGCCTTTCCGCCGCGCTCACCGCCAGCCTCGAAGGCCTCGACGTGCTGGTCGTCGAGAAGACCGACCGCATCGGCGGATCGACGGCCATCTCGGGCGGCGCCGTGTGGGTGCCGCTGAACGACCAGGCCGAGGCGGCCGGCCATCCCGACACGCGCGGCAAGGCCTGGACCTACCTGCAGAACACCGTGGGCGCGGCCGGCGACGAAGATCTGCGCCACGCATTCCTCGACGCCGGCCCGCTCGCGCTGCGCTACCTGCGCGAGCGCACCGACGTGCAGCTCGCCGCGCGCACCTACTCGCCCGACTACTACCCAGACCGCGAAGGCGCCGCGATGGGCGGCCGCTCGCTCGATCCCATCGAGTTCGACGGCCGGCTGCTCGGTCCGCACTTCAAGACGCTGCGCGACCCGCTGCCCGAGTTCTGCGTGCTCGGCGGCATGATGGTCAACATGACCGACGTGAAGCACCTGCTTGCGGTCTGGCGTTCGTTCGCATCTTGGAAGCATGGCGTGAAGATGGTGCTGCGCTACTTCGGCGACCGCCTGAGCGGCCACCACCGCGGCACGCGGCTGCTGCTGGGCAATGCGCTGGCTGCCCGGCTTTTTCACAGCGTGCTGAAGAAGGGCATTCCGTTCTGGCTGAACACGCCGGCGCTGGGGCTGGAGAAAGACGCGACAGGCGCCGTCACCGGCGTGCACCTGCGCCGCGACGGCAAGGAACTGACGGTGCACGCGCGGCGCGGCGTGGTCATCGCCACCGGTGGCTTTCCGTGGAACGCCGCCATGCGCGGCCAGCACTATCCGGCACCCACCGGGCCGTACTCGATGTCGCCGCAAGACAATGCGGGCGAAGGCATTGCGATGGCGCAGCAGGCCGGCGGCGTGCTCGGCACGGGCCACGCGGGGCCGGCGCTGTGGGCGCCCGTCTCGTTGCTCACGCGCCCCGACGGCAGCGTGCTGCGGTACCCGCACCTGGTGTGGGACCGCGCCAAGCCGGGGCTGATCGCGGTCGATGCGCGCGGCGAGCGCTTCGTCAATGAATCGACCTCGTACCACGAGTTCGTGCGCGGCATGTACCGTGCGAACGCCAAGGCCGCTAGCATTCCGGCGCTGCTGGTGTGCGACAGCGCGTTCATGGAGAAGTGGGGCCTGGGCCTTGCGTTGCCCGGCGGCCGTCCGCGCGAGCATCTGGTGCGCGCCGGCTATCTCCATCGCGCAGACACGCTCGAAGCGCTCGCGCAGCAGGCGGGCGTGGACCCGGCCGGGCTGGCGCGAACCGTCGCCAGGTTCAACCCGCTTGCCGCGCAGGGCCAGGACCCGGTGTTCGGCAAGGGCAGCGATGCCTACAACCGCTACCTCGGCGATCCGGAGCATCAACCCAATGCCTGTCTTGCGCCGGTGAATCAGGCGCCGTTCTATGCCGTGAAGGTGTACCCCGGCGACATCGGCACCGCGCTGGGCATCCGCGCCGACGGCAACGCGCGTGCGCTCGATGCGCAAGGCGAGCCCATCGCTGGCCTGTACGTGGCCGGGAACGACATGCACTCCGTGATGGGTGGCGAGTACCCCGCGCCGGGCATCACGCTCGGACCCGCGCTAACCTTCGGCTGGGTGGCGGGCATGCACCTGGCACACGGCGCCGCCGCCGAACACCATTGAAAGACAACAGCACCTCGTCATGAAAATCTTCTTCTCTCCCGCATCCCCCTTCGTCCGCAAGTGCATGGTCGTGGCGCACGAGCTCGGCATTGCCGATCGCATCGAGAAGCTGCCGAGCGCGGCCGGCCCCGTGAAGCGCGACGCCACCATCATCCCGAAGAACCCGCTCGGCCAGGTGCCGACGTTCCTCACCGATGACGGCCAGGTGCTGTTCGACAGCCGCGTGATCTGCGAGTACCTCAACGCCACGCAGTCGGGCAAGCTGTTCCCGGCCGAAGGTGCGGGCCGCTGGGCGCGCCTGACCGAGCTGTCGCTGGCCGACGGCATGACGGGTGCCGCATTGCTCGCACGCTATGAGAACGTGTTGCGTCCCGAGGCCTTGCGCTGGTCTGAGTGGACCGATGGCCAGCTGTCGAAGGTGCGAACCGGCCTCGAATGGCTCGAGACTGCGGCGCCTTCCTTCGGCGACCGAGTGGACATCGGCACCATCGCATTCGGTTGCGCGCTGGGGTACATGGACTTCCGCTTTCCCGATGTGGATTGGCGTGCTGAAGCGCCTCGCAGCGCCAAGTGGTTCGAGGTGTTCAACCAGCGTGCTTCGATGCAGGCTACTTTGCCTGTTGCCTGAGCTGTTGTTTGAGGCGCTGCTGTTCGGGGGCTCGCTCACGCCGACGGGGTACCTTGCTCCGCGAATGTCCCCCGGCCTGCGGCCTCCTCCTTTATTTCGCTGCGCAAGGCACCCCGCCAGCGTGATCGATGGACGCAGCGGTTGATCCGACGGCATGAGCAGAGCGCCCGATGTGCACAGGGCGCCGGGTGCTCCCCGCAGCGAAATAAAGGAGGAGGCGAAGCCGGGGGACATTCGCGGAGGGGAGTACCCGGTGGCCTGTGCACCCACCCCGAAAGAGCAGCGTGACCACCCCGGCTTTCACCAGAAACGACAAAGAAGCGGTCTACCGCGCCATCCACGAACGCCGCGACATGCGCCACTTCGCCGGCGGCCAGGTGGAGCCCGATGTACTGCGACGGCTGCTCGACGCGGCACACCACGCGCCCAGCGTCGGTTTCATGCAGCCCTGGCGCTTCGTCAGGATTCGCGGCGAAGCCTTGCGGCGGCGGCTGCACCGCGTCGTCGAACACGAACGCGTGATCACGGCCCGCGCGCTCGGCGAGCGTGAAGACGAGTTCATGCGGCTCAAGGTGCAGGGCCTGCTCGACGCCGCGGAACTGCTCGTTGTGACCCTGGCGGACGGACGCGAGAAGCATGTGTTCGGCCGTCGCACGCTGCCGCAGATGGACCTGGCCTCGGCCTCTTGCGCCATCCAGAACCTCTGGCTCGCGGCGCGCGCCGAAGGGCTGGGCATGGGCTGGGTGTCGCTGTTCGATCCGGCCGAGGTGTCGGTGCTGCTCGGCCTGCCCGAAGGTGCCGAGCCCATCGCCTTGCTGTGCCTGGGGCCCGTGCACCAGTTCTACGAAGAGCCGATGCTGCAGCGCGAGCGCTGGGCGAAGCGCGAACCGCTCGCGTCGCTGGTGTTCGATGAAAGCTGGGGCCGTGCTTCGGACCTGTTCGACAAACCTTCTTCTCCCACGGACCCGACCTGATGCTGGCCTTCGACACCGTTCTCTTCGAGCTTGCGCGCCTGTTCCTCTGGCCGGTGACGCTGGGCGTGCTGCTGTCCTTCGTCTATGCGGTGTATTGCCTCGGCGCCTTCGGCATCGAGTATGTGCAGCGCCGCCGCGATCCTTCGCGAGCGCTGGTGCTGCAACGCCATGCCGCCGCGAGCCAGGAGCAGATGGAGCTGGTCGTGCTCAAGCAACTCGAAGGCGTGCGGCTGTGCAGCCGCGTGGCGCCGATGCTGGGGCTGATCGCCACCATGATCCCGATGGGCCCGGCGCTGGTGGCCGTGGCTTCCGGTGAATCGCAGGGCGTGGCGCAGAGCCTGGCGCCGGCGTTCGCCAGCGTGATCGTGGCGCTGGCTTCGGCCTCCATTACTTTCGTGGTCTACACCGTGCGCCGCCGCTGGCTCATGCGCGAACTGGTGACGATGCTGGACGCGCGGGACCGTCTCTCATGAGCCGGCGGCAGTTCTCCATCCTGAGCAGCCTGGACAGCGACGACGACGATCCGGTGCTCTCGACCATCAACCTGATCGACGTGTTCATGGTGGTGATCGGCATGCTGATGATCGCGGTCATCAACAACCCGATGAACCCGTTCGCGCAGGACAAGGTGACGATCATCCGCAACGAAGGCAAGCCCGACATGGAGATCATCACGCGCGAGGGCCAGAAGCTCACGCGCTTCAAGGCCAGCGGCGCGACGGGGCAGGGCGACGGCGAGAAGGCCGGCACGGCCTGGCGGCTGAAGGACGGCACCATGGTCTACGTGCCGGCGGACGCGGTGCCTGCACAAGGCGGGAAGTGACGCGGGTTCTCTTCTGGCTGTTCGGGGCCCTGGCGACGCTGGGCCTTCTGGCGTCGGCCCATGCACAGCCGGCGGGCGGGCGCGTGGTGGTGCTGGGCACCTCGCTGGTGTCGCCGGCGCGGGTGGTCCGGCTGGAGGCGGTGGCGCGCGAGGCGGGGCTGCCGCTGCAGGTGATGTCGGCTTCGAAGGATTCGCCCGAGACGCTGGCGGCCGCGCTCGAAGGTGCGCGGCTGCTCGTCATCGATGCGCCGCACATCAGCGTGGCGCAGGCTGCCGCCGCCCGCTTCGGTGACGTGATTTCGCGCGGCGCCGTGCCCTATGTGCTGGTCGGCGAGTTCGCGCTCGTCGCCAAGGGGCAGGCCTCCGCCCCCGCGCCGCTGTCGGCGGAACGCGGCGTCGATGCCGCCTGGGCGCAGCGGCTGCGCGAGTACTGGCGTTTTTCCGGAACGGCCAACCTTGCCGCCTCGATGCAGGCGCTGGCCATGCCCGGCGACTCGGCGGGGCTTCCGGCGCCGGTCCCGCTGCCGCTCGCCGGCCTCTATCACCCCGGCTGGCCGCGCATCGAAACCGACATTGCCGCGCTCGACCGTCTGCCCGGCGATCCCGCAAGCGGCACCGTCGCCGTGGCCATCAACAGCGCCACCGTCACCGGCGACGACACCGGCTGGCTCGACGCGCTCATCGCCGCGCTGGAGCAGCGCGGCCTGCGCGCCTATGCGTTCTACGGCCCGCGCCAGCAGAAGGACCTGTTCTTCGGCATGACGCATGCCGGCGACCGGCGCGTGGCCGACCTGATCGTCAATGCCTCGCTGGTCTTCAACCCCAACGAGCGCAAGGCCGAGCTCGAACGCATCGGCGTGCCCGTGCTGCAGACGCTGCCCTCGCTGGCGATGGACGCAACGCAATGGGCACGCAGCAAGGACGGTCTCGCGCAGGCCGACATTGCCTCGTACTACAGCCCGAGCGAGCTGGCCGGCATGACCGACCCGATGCTGGTGAGCGCGCGCGACGCCGCATCGGGCACGCTGCAGCCGCTGCCCGCGCAGATCGACGCCGTGGCCGCCAAGGCCGCCGCGCTGCTGCGGCTGCAGCGCACGCCCGCGTCGCAGCGGCGCGTGGCGATGCTGGTCTACAACTACCCGCCGGGCGAGGCCAATTTCGGCGCGTCCTTCCTCAACGTGCCGCGCAGCGTGAACAACATGCTCGCGGCGATGAAGTCCGCCGGCTACAGCACCGAGCTGCCGGGCGCCGACGCGCTGATCGCGCAGGTGCAGGCGACGATGAAGGCCTACTACCCCACAGGGCAGGACGACGCCCTGCAGCCGCTGCTGGAGCGGGGACTGGCCGACGCGATGCCGCTGTCGCGCTACCTCGCGTGGTTCCGCACGTTGCCCGCCGAGACGCAGCGGCGCATCGAGGCCTACTGGGGGCCGCCGGAAAAATCGACCATGCTGCGCCCCGTTGCGGGCGAGCCGGCCTTCGTGATTCCACGGGTGCGCTTCGGCAATGTCGTGGTGCTGCGCCAGCCGCCGCGCTTCGAGCCCGGCACGCAGGTCGTCGACAAGGCCCGGCAGGTCTATCACCGCTCGGCCGTGCCGCTGAGCCACGGCTACCTGGCCACCTACCTGTGGCTGCGCACGCAGTTCGGCGCGAGCGCGGTGGTGCATGTGGGCACGCACGGCACGCTCGAATGGTCGGCAGGCAAGGAGCGCGGGCTGTCGGTGCAGGACGATCCGCTGCTCGCGCTGGGCGACCTGCCGAACGTGTACCCGTACATCATGGACAACCTCGGCGAGGCCACCACCGCCAAGCGGCGCGGCCGCGCGACGATGGTGAGCCATTCGACGCCGATGTTCGCGCCCGCCGGTTTCCGCCCCGGCGTGCAGGCGATGCACGAGCGCATGCACGACTGGGAAACCCTGTCGCCCGGGCCGGTGAAGACGGCCATGGAAAGGCAGCTGACGGCCGAGTTCGTAGAGCAGCACTACGACCGCGACCTGCAGTGGACGCCCGCGCGCATCCGCGCCGACTTCGCGGGCTTCATCGCGGTGCTGCACCCGTACCTCGACGAACTCGCGCAGACCGCGCAGCCGCTGGGCCTGGCCACCTTCGGCCAGGCGCCCGATGCCGAACGCCGCCGCATGACGATCCTGCAGATCCTCGGCAAGCCGCTGGTGGAAGCGCTGGGCGAGGACATCGACGAGGCCTTTCTCATCGATGCGAAGAACCTGGCCGGCTCGCGGCCCGCGCGCTGGGTCGAGCTTGCGCTGAGCGACGCCGCAGCCGCGAGCGCCATGGGCAAGTCGCCGGCCGACGTGCAGAAGCTGGGCGAACTGGCCGAGCGCGCCCGCAAGCTCGACGCAGTGCTCGCGCACAACGAGGAAATCGACGGCCTGCTGACCGCACTGGACGGCCGCTACCTCAAGTCCAGCTACGGCGGCGACCCGGTGCGCAACCCCGACAGCCTGCCGACCGGCCGCAACCTCTACGGCTTCGACCCGAGCCGCGTGCCGACGCGCGCGGCATGGGAGGCGGGCGTGGCCGCCATGGACGCCTGGATCGCCGAGCATGCGAAGAGCCACGGCGGCAATACGCCCGGCAAGATCGCGTTCACGCTGTGGGCCGGCGAGGCTTCGCGCCATCAGGGCGTGCTCGAAAGCCAGGCCTTCTATGCGATGGGCGCGAAGCCGCGCTGGGACGACGCGGGCCGCATGAGCGGCATCGAAGTGATTCCGGCGCAGGTGCTGGGGCGTGCGCGCATGGACGTGCTGGTCAGCGTCACCGGCTCCTACCGCGACCAGTTCCCGAACGTGATGCGCTGGCTCGACGAAGCGGTGCAGCAGGTGGCCGCCTTGCACGAGCCCGGCAACGCGGTGGCGCAGCACAGCGAGGCGCTGGCCGCCAGGCTGCGCGCGCAGGGCGCGACGCCGGATGAGGCGAAGCGCTGGGCCACCGCGCGCGTGTTCTCGAACGAGCAGGGCAGCTACGGCGCCGGGCTCGAAGAGGCCGCGCTCGCGAGCGATGCGTGGAAGCGCCAGCAGCGCGGCGGCGGCGACGCGCAGATGGCGCAGCTCTACATGGACCGCATGGGCCACGCCTATGGTAAGGGCCTCGACGGTGCGGCGCGGCCCGGCGCCTATGCGGGCAACCTGGCGCAAGTGGACGCGGCGCTGATGGCGCGCAGCTCCAATCTCTATGGCGTGCTCACCAACGACGATCCCTTCCAGTACCTCGGCGGCGTCGCGCAGGCGGTGCGGCAGCTCACCGGCAAGGACCCGGCGCTGTACGTGCAGAACCTGCGCGACGGCACGGCGGTGCGCACCGACACCGCCGCCGGCGCCATCGCCCGCGAGATGCAGACGCGCTACCTGCATCCGCAGTGGATCGCCGCGCAGAAGGCCGAGGGCTACAGCGGCACGGTGCAGGTGCTGAAGACGGCGCAGTTCCTCTGGGGCTGGCAGGTCACCGCGCCCGACGCCGTGCGGCAGGACCAGTGGCAGTCGCTGCACGACGTGTACGTGCGCGACAGATACAGGCTGGGCACACGCGAATGGCTGGAAGGCGACAACCGCGCGGCGTTCGCGCAGACGCTGGAGCGCATGCTCGATGCGGTGCGGCTGAACTACTGGAAGCCGGACGCAGCCACGCGCCGGGAACTTGTGCGTGCGTATGCCGAGGCGGCGCGGGCCACCGGCCTGCGCGAGCGGAACGATGGCGTGCAGCGGTTCGTGCGGCAGCAGCTTGCCGCGCCGGCAGCGCCCGTCGTGCGGGCCGTGCCGGTCGTGCCGGTGGTCGCGGCCTCGCCGGCGCCTGCACCCGCCAAGGCCCCGGCGGCCGAGCCCGTGGCCGACGGCGCGCAACCCGTGAGCGGCCTCAGGCTCGAACCCACGCCCGATATGCCCCCGGCGCCCAAGGCCGAATCCGTCGTCCTGCGCCTGTGGGTCGTGTTCGGCGCCGCATTGCTGGTCGCGCTCGGCGCGTTGGCGCAGTGGCGGCGCGGCAGGGCGGCCGCCTGATTCGCGACAATGGCGGCTCCCATGCCTGCTGACGATTCGCTCCTGCCTTATTCCCTCGCCCTGGTCGGCGCGCTGTGGATCGCGCTGGCCATCGACCGCTGGCTCGGCGAGCCGCGCGCCTACCTGCATCCCGTGGTGTGGATGGGCAACTACCTCGGCTGGATCGGATCGAGCGTCGCGCCGCTGCATCCCCGGGCGAAGCCGGTCGACCTGCCGGCCTTCCTCATCGGCGCGCTGACCTGGTGCATCGGCGCGATGGCCGTCTGGGGCGTGGCCTCGGCCTTGCAGGGCGCGATCGTGCAGTGGCTGCCCGCATGGGCGGTGGCCGTGCTGCTGGGCCTGCTGTTCAAGCCGCTGTTCGCATGGCGCATGCTGCGCGACGAGGTGCTGGCCGTCGAGGACGCTCTGGCCGTGTCGCTCGACGCGGGCCGCGCGCAACTAGCGCGGCTGGTGAGCCGCGACGTGGCCGGGCTCGGCGAGCGCGAGGTGCGTGAAAGCGCCATCGAGTCGCTCGCCGAGAACCTCAACGACTCGCTGGTGGCCCCGGTGTTCTGGTTCTTGCTGTTCGGCCTGCCGGGCGCCGCGGTCTACCGTTTCGCCAACACGGCGGATGCGATGTGGGGCTACCGCGGCGAACGCGGCGGGCGTGACTGGACATGGTTCGGCAAATGGGCCGCGCGCGCGGACGACGTGCTCTCCTGGGTGCCCGCGCGCATCACGGCATTGCTGCTTGCGCTGGCCGCCTGGCGCTGGCCGGCCGGGTTGCCTGAAGAGGCTCGTCGCACGCCGTCGCCCAACAGCGGCTGGCCGATGGCGGCGATGGCCTTGCTGCTCGGCGTTCGGCTGGCCAAGCCCGGCGTGTATGCGCTCAATGCCGAAGGGCGAGCGGTCGCCGCGGCCGACACCCGGCGTGCCGCGCAACTGGGCGCAAGGGCGGTCGTGGCTTGGGCGGTGTGTGCTTCGGCGGTCATCTTCGCGGTGATGGGGTGACGCGCGAATGACGCACGGCCTCATCCACGGCGGCCCCGACGCATCGGGCGCCGCGCCGCACGACTTCTCGACCAACGGCAACGCGGTGGGTGCGTGCCCGGCCGTTCTGGCCGCGCTGCGCGACGCCGACGCCGCGCATTACCCGGACCCGCGCTACACCGCCTTGCGCGACCGGCTCGCGGGCTTTCACGGCGTGGCGCCGGAGCGCATCGTGATCGCGGCCAGCGCGAGCGAATTCATCCACCGCATCAGCGCCGCCGTCGCGCAGGGCGGCGCCCGCACGGCCTGGCTGCCGGCCCACAGCTACGGCGACTACGAGCGCGCCGCGCGCGCCTGGGGCCTGCAGGTGCTGCGCGCGCCGGCGCCGTTCGATGCCGCCGGCTTGCGCTGGTGCTGCGAACCGTCGAGCCCGCTCGGGCAGCCGCAGGCCGATCTGGTGGCGCATGCGCAGGGCGAGGGCGGGCCTTGCGTGCTCGACATGGCCTACGAGCCGTTGCGCCTCGAAGGCCGTCCTTCGCTGGGCGCGGCGCAACGCGACCGCGTCTGGCAGATGTGGACGCCGAACAAGGCCATGGGCCTCACCGGCATCCGCGCCGCCTATGCCATCGCGCCCCTCGACGCCGTCGGCTCTCCGTTGATGGAGCGCCTCGAACTGCTGGCGCCCTCGTGGCCTCTGGGCACGCATGGCGTGGCGCTGCTGGAGGCATGGACCGGCAATGAAGCCCAGTGCTGGCTCGAACAAAGCCTGGACACCCTTCGCGAATGGAAAGCGCGGCAGCGCGCCGTGTGCGAGTCCCTCGGCTGGGAGTGCCTGCCCGGCGACGCGAACTTCTTCTGCGCGCGCACCGACGAGCCGTATCCCCGTGTCGCCACGGCACTGCGCGCGCAGGGCATCAAGCTGCGCGACTGCGCTTCGTTCGGCCTGCCGGGCCACGTGCGGCTGGGCGTGCTGCCGCCCGCGAGCCAGCAAGCCCTGAAGCAGGGGTGGACAAGCGCCGCACGCTCCCCCGAACATCCGTGCTGAGCCGACAACCGAAAAGAACCATGCTCTACGCCATCACCACGCTCTTTCTTTGCCAACTCGCCGGCGAACTGCTCGTGCAGTGGCTCAACCTGCCGATCCCGGGGCCGCTGATCGGCATGGTGCTGCTGTTCGTCGGCCTGCTGGTGCGCGGCCGCGTGCCGCAGTCGCTGGGCGACACCGCGGGCCATCTGCTGCGCAACCTGATGCTGCTCTTCATCCCCGCGGTGGCCGGCGTCATGCTGCACTTCGAGCGGGTGGGGCGCGAGTGGCTGCCGTTCCTCGCGGCAGGCATCGTGGGCGCGGCCTTCACCATGACGGTCACCGCGCTCACTTTCCGCTGGATGATCCGCATCACCGGCAAGGATGCGGAATGAGCGCACCTGCCAGGCTGTCCGAAATCTGGGTCTTCCTCGCGCAGTCGCCGCTGCTGTGGCTGTCGCTGACGCTGCTGGCGTACCTGGGCGCGCTGTGGCTGCACACGCGCAGCGGGCGCAATCCGGTGGTCAACCCGGTGCTGATATCGGTGATCGTCATCGTCTCCGTGCTGCTGCTCACCCGCACGCCCTACGACACGTATTTCGAGGGCGCGAAGTTCGTGCACTTCCTCATCGGCCCGGCCACGGTGGCGCTGGCGGTGCCGCTCTACGGGCAGGTCGGCCGGCTGCGCAGGCTGTGGCTGCCCATCGGAGTGGCGCTGCTGGTGGGTTCGGTCGCCGCCATTGTTTCGGCCATCGGCATCGCGTGGGTGCTGGGCGGCTCGCACGAGCTGATGATGTCGCTGGCACCCAAGTCGGCCACCATGCCGATCGCGATGGGCGTGGCCGAGAAGATCGGCGGCCTGCCGTCGCTTGCCGCGGTGGCGGCGGCCATTGCGGGCATCTCGGGCGCCATCATGGCCACCGGGCTCCTGAACCTGCTGCGCATACGCGAACCCGCGGTGCGCGGCTTTGCGGTCGGCATGGCTGCGCACGGCATCGGCACGGCGCGGGCCATCCAGGTCAACGAGACGGCGGGCGCGTTCTCCGCGCTGGCCATGGGGCTCAACGGCATCGCGACGGCGTTGCTGGTGCCGCTGATCGTCAGGCTGATGGGGGCCTGAGGCGCGTGCCGCGGTACTGGCCCAGATCCATCACCGAGCCGCGGCCGATGGAGCTCGTCTGGCCCGCGAAGCCGTACCTGGCCAGCTATGTGTCGGCCCTGAACCGGGGCTGGGCGCGCGACGAGTCGCGGCCCGAATCGGGCGCCGAGGAGCGCGCGGCCATCGAGGCCGATGCCGCGTTGTTCCTCGAGAACCTGGTGGACCGCGAGGCCAAGGGCCCGCCGGTCACGCTGCCCGACGGCTCGCGGGTGCCGCGCCTGCCGGGCTACAAGCTCTGGATGTGGGACGGCGAGTTCTGCGGCAGCATCGACCTGCGCTGGCAGCCCGGAACCATTGCCTTGCCGGTCTACTGCCTGGGCCATATCGGCTACAGCGTGGTGCCGTGGAAGCAGCGCAGGGGCTACGCGACGCGCGCGCTGGGCGCCATGCTCACGCTGGCCGCCGCCGAGGGGCTGAGCCGCGTCGAGATCACGACCAGCCCCGACAACTTCGCGTCGCAGAAGGTGATCCTGGCCAACGGCGGCGTGCAGGCCGAGACCTTCCTCACCCTGCCAAGCCAGGGCAGCCTGACCAAGTTCCGCTACTTCATCCATCTCTGACAACCGCCGACAGGCAAGGAGCGCCGCCCATGGCCCACTACACAGCCGAAGTCCTCTGGCAGCGAGGCGAGCAGGATTTCCTGGGCAACACCTACAGCCGGCGGCACACGCTGCGCTTCGACGGCGGGGCGGAGGTGCCGGCGTCGTCGTCGCCGCACGTGGTGCCGTTGCCCATGTCCGACGCCTCGGCCGTCGACCCGGAGGAAATGTTCGTCGCCTCGCTGTCGAACTGCCACATGCTGTGGTTCCTCACGATGGCGGTGAAGCGCAAGTTCGTGGTCGACCGCTACTTCGACGCGGCCGTCGGCACGATGGAAAAGAACGCCGAGGGAAAGATGGCCATGACCGTGGTCACGCTGCGGCCCGAGGTGCATTTCTCGGGCGAGCACTTGCCCACGCGCGAGCAGATCGACCAGATGCACCACCGCGCGCACGAAGAGTGCTTCATCGCGAATTCGGTCCGCACCGAGGTGCGCTGCGAGCCGGTGTACTGACCGGCCGACCGGCTTCAGCCCACCAGCGAACGGCTCTTCATCTCGAGCCGGGTGATCAGCCGCTGCAGCGCGGTTTCGGCGCCGGCCGGCAGAGCAACGAATCGGAATCCCAGCTGGTAGCGGATCGTGCCGTTCTCCAGCGTGGTGTCGCGCCGCGACACCAGCTGGATGTCGAGCGTGAGCTGGCCCAGCGTGCCGAGCGACAGTTCGCAGTCGAGCAGGCGCGTGCCCACCGGCAGTTCGGCCACGCGCTCGTCCTTGGTGCGCAGGCCGACGCCGCCGATCGACAGGTCCTGCACCTCGAAGCTGAACGGATCGCCCTTGGGCGGCAGGCGGCCCGAACAGGTGTACGAATCGAGGATGGGCGCGTCGACGCGGAAGTATTCGCGGCGCTGCATGTAGACCAGCACTTCGGGAAAGTCGGCCTCGAATGCGGGCATGCCTTCGTAGCGCACCTCGCGCGGCGTGCCGATGGAGAACTCGATGCGCACGCCTTCCGGCTGGGCCTGGAACAGGCAGCGCCGCGCCGCCAGCAGGCCCCGGTTCTGCTCGGGCTGCGAGCCCCAGTCGAAGGTGAAGACACGCCTGCGCAGATCGACGTCCAGCAGCTGCGTCACGAGCTGGCCGCCCGCGTACTGGACGGTGAGGTTGTTGCTGCGATTGACGAGATTGCGCAGCTGAACGCCGATTTCCGCCGGCGTGCGGCGTCCGAAATTGCCTGTGCTTTCGTCGGGCGCGTCGGCTTGGCCGTTCGACTGGTCTGTATCCATGAGCTTGCCGGTGTGTATGTTCTTGCGGGCGCGTACCAAGGCTCCTGCCGGGGCTGCTGCGCGGCCCCCGTGGGCCCGCGGCACGTGCCTCCAACCGGAAATCGCGACGCTTTCCGGAATCGGACCTCAGTTAATAGCGGCATCGGACGGCCAAGTTTTAGGGTCCGGCGCGAATTATCTTCTGCAAATGTGGCGCAATCAGCGCCGCTGCAGCCTCGGATTCTTCGCGAACAGCTCCGCGGCCCAGTCCACGAAGGCCCGTACCTTCGCGCTCAGGTGCCGGTTGGGCGGGTAGACCACGTGGATGGGCAGCGGGTCGCGGCTCCAGTCGGGCAGCACCTCGACCAGTTCGCCGCTTTCCAGCAGCGGCTCGGCCATGAAGGTGATGCACTGCGAAATGCCGAAGCCGCCCAGCACCGCCGTGATGTGCGCGTTGCTTTCGTTCACCGACACCCGGTAGGGCCCGTTCAGCTCGATCTGCTCGTCGCCCTTCTTGAACTCGTGCGGGTACACCCGCCGCGTGGTGCCCGAGAAATAGCTCACCACGTGGTGCCGCTTCTCGATGTCGTTCGGATGCTGCGGCATGCCGTAGCGCTTGATGTACGCCGGTGACGCCACGGTGACGAAGTGCAGCGTGCCGATGCGCCGCGCCACCAGCGACTGGTCGCTGAGTTCGCCCGCGCGGATCACGCAGTCGACGTTGTCGCTGATCAGGTCGACCGTGCGGTCGCTCACGCCCAGGTCGACCTGGATGTCGGGGTAGCGGTCGCAGAAGCTGGCCAGCGCGGGCAGGATGATGAGCCGCGCCACCGAGGTGCCGATGTCGATGCGCAGCCGCCCCGTGGGGTTGGCCTGCGCATTCGTCATGCTGGCTTCCATGTCGTCGAAGTCGTTCAGCAGGCGCGCGGCCCGCTCGAAGTACGCCGCGCCGTCGGGCGTGACCGTCACGCGGCGCGTGGTGCGGTTGAGCAGCTTGACCCGCAGGCGCGATTCCAGCGCCTGGATCTGCTTGGTGACGGTGCCTTTGGGCAGCGCGAGCGAGTCGGCGGCCCGGGTGAAAGTGCCTGCCTCCACGACGCGGACAAAGATCCGCATGGCCTGGATTTGATCCATTGAATGCCTGTTCTGGGATACCCGGCCCACACCGGGGGGAGCGGATTCTCACATATGCGGGCATTCCCCATGGCGCCCGGGATTGTTGTCGGTTTGGAAACAGAGTGGGGCCATGTTTCCTGTTTAAGGCCCCATGTAGCGCCTTATATTTCAACCATCGCCCATTCCCCCGAGGTCGCCCATGTCACCCGTTCCATCGTCCAGTTCAGCCGAAGCCGCAGCGCGCGCCGCGGCACAAGGCGTGGAAGCCGATCTGTCGATCGAGCTGCCCGGCCGTGAGCCGGTCGGCGCGCGGGTGTATGGCCAGCGCGCCAAGGGCGACGTGGTGCCGCTGGTGCTGCATTTCCACGGCGGCACCTTCGTGTGCGGCGGCCTGGACAACGGCCGCAACGTGGCCCGGCTGCTGGCCGGTGCCGGGGCGGTGGTGGTTTCGCTGGCCTACCCGCTGGCACCCCAGTCGCCGTTCCCGGAGCCGATCGAGGTGGGCTATGCCGCCCTCGAATGGCTCTACAAGCAGCGCACCAAGCTGGGCGGCAAGGGCGCGCAGGTCTACCTGGCCGGCGAGGAAGCCGGTGGCAACCTGGCCGCGGCCGTGGCGCTGATCGCCCGCGACCGGGCGCATCCGCCGGTGGCGGGGCAGATCCTGCTGTCGCCCATGCTGGACCCGTGCGCCGGCACCGCCTCGCTGCGCAAGGCCACCAACGACGCGGCCGAATGCCGCTGGGCCAGCGGCTGGGAAAAGTACCTGAGCTGCCCCTCGAACGCCACGCACCCCTATGCCGTGCCCAGCGGCTCGCTGCGGCTGTCGGCCCTGGCGCCCGCGCTGGTGCTGGTGGGGCAGGACGACGCCATGCGCGACGAGGCGCTGACCTTCGCGGGCCGCCTGCGCGCCGCCGGCATCGAGGTGACGAGCAGCGTGCTGCCCAGCGCCACCGACTGGCCGAAGGCGCTGTACGACACCGAGAACACGGCTTGCGTGGCCTGCGAGGCCACGGTGCAGCAGCACTTCCGTGATTTCTTCAGCGCCACCACGCCAAAGGCCGTGCCCAAGGGCACGGCGCCCAACCACCCCAGTTAGTAGCCGGCCGACCCCGTCCGCCTGATCGACACGCTGCCAGCGCGGCAGCGTGCGAGGGCCTCTTTTTTTCCGAAATCCGCCTCCTGGTGCCGAAAAGCACCGGGCTGGCCTGTTGCATCCCAAAAGTCATCGAGAAGGACGAACCATCATGTCGAACAACGAGAAAAAGCTGTCTTCCGCAACCCGCAAGGGCCTGTGGCCCGCCGTGACCGGCCTGACCGCGCTGCTGGCGGTGGCTGCAGCGGTGGTGGGCATGTACAGCTTCAAGGCCGAAGCCAACAACGCCCCGGCCGCGCCGCAGGCCACGCCGGTGTCGGTGGCGACCGTGGCTTCGAGCGAGATCAACGCCTGGGACGAGTTCTCGGGCCGGCTCGAGGCCGTCGAGCGCGTCGATGTGCGCTCCCGCGTCGCGGGCGCCGTGCAGTCGGTGCACTTCCGCGAAGGCGCGCTGGTGAAGCAGGGCGACCTGCTGGTGACCATCGACCCCGCGCCGTACGCGGCCGAGGTCGAGCGCGCCGAGGCGCAGGTAGCCTCCGCCCAGGCCCGCCAGTCGTTCAGCCGCAGCGAGCAGGAGCGCGCCAGGCGCCTGTGGGACGACAAGGCCATCGCCCAGCGTGAATTCGACGAGCGCGTGAACGCCGGCCGCGAAGCCGACGCCAACCTGCGCGCGGCGCAAGCCTCGCTGCAGTCGGCGCGCCTGAACCTGGGCTACACCCAGGTGCGCGCGCCGGTGTCGGGCCGCATCGGCCGCATCGAAGTGACGGTGGGCAACCTGGTGGCCGCCGGTCCGGGCGCCCCGGTGCTGACCACGCTGGTGTCGGTGAGCCCGATCTACGCGAGCTTCGACGCCGACGAGCAGGTCATCACCCGTGCCCTGAAGGAACTGCCCACCGGCTCCAGTGCCCGCGGCCAGATCGAGAGCATTCCCGTGCAGATGGGCACCGCCGGCCTCGACGGCACGCCCTTCACCGGCAAGCTGCAGCTGATCGACAACCAGGTCGACGCCAAGAGCGGCACGGTGCGCGTGCGTGCCTCGTTCGACAACAAGGACGGCGCGCTCATCCCCGGCCAGTTCGCCCGCATCCGCATGGGCCAGGCGCGCAGCGACAGCGCGCTGCTGGTGAGCGAGCGCGCCATCGGCACCGACCAGAACAAGAAGTTCGTGATGGTCGTGGGCGACGACAGCAAGGCCGCCTACCGCGAAGTGACGCTGGGCGCCTCCATCAACGGCCTGCGTGTCGTGAGCAAGGGCCTGAAGGCGGGTGACCGCGTCATCGTCAACGGCCTGCAGCACATCCGCCCGGGCGCGCTGGTGGCGCCGCAGCAAGTGACGATGGACGCCAAGGCCGACCCCAAGCAACAACAACCGGAACGCGTGGCCGAGGCCGCGAAGTCCTGATTTCGGAGGAGGGCGCTCCCGCGCCCGCCGGAGAACCAACATGAATCTCTCAAAATTCTTCATCGACCGGCCGATCTTTGCCGGCGTGCTGTCGCTATTGATGCTGATAGCCGGCCTGATCGCGCTGCGCGGGCTGCCGATCTCGGAGTACCCGGAAGTCGCGCCGCCTTCGGTGGTGGTGCGCGCCCAGTACCCCGGCGCCAACCCGAAGGTGATCGCCGAGACCGTCGCCACCCCGCTCGAAGAGCAGATCAACGGCGTCGAAGGCATGCTCTACATGGGCAGCCAGGCGACCACCGACGGCGTGCTGACGCTCACCGTCACCTTCCGCCTGGGCACCGACCCCGACAAGGCGCAGCAACTGGTGCAGAACCGCGTCTCGCAAGCCGAGCCGCGCCTGCCCGAGGAAGTGCGCCGGCTCGGCATCACGACCGTCAAGAGCGCGCCCGACCTGACGATGGTGGTCCACCTCGTCTCGCCCAACAACCGCTACGACATCAACTACCTGCGCAACTACGCGGTGCTGAACGTGAAGGACCCGCTGGCGCGCATCGAAGGCGTGGGCCAGGTGCAGATCTTCGGCGGCGGCGACTACTCCATGCGCGTGTGGCTCGACCCGCAGAAGGTCGCGCAGCGCGGCCTCTCGGCCAGCGACGTGGTGGCCGCCATCCGCGGCCAGAACGTGCAGGCCGCGGCCGGCGTGGTCGGCGCTTCGCCGGGCCTGTCGGGCGTGGACATGCAGCTCTCCATCAATGCGCAAGGGCGCCTGCAGAGCGAGGAAGAGTTCGGCGACATCATCGTCAAGAGCGGCACCGACGGCGCCGTGACCCGCCTGCGCGACATCGGCCGCCTGGAAATGGGCGCCGCCGACTACTCGCTGCGTTCGCTGCTGAACAACGACCCGGCCGTCGGCATGGGCGTGTTCCAGGCGCCGGGCTCCAATGCGCTCGACATCTCGGCCAACGTCCGCAAGACGATGGAAGAGCTCAACAAGAACATGCCCGAGGGCCTGGAATACCGCATCGCCTACGACCCGACGCAGTTCGTGCGCGCATCGATCGAATCGGTGATCCACACGCTGCTCGAAGCCATCATGCTGGTGGTGCTGGTCGTGATCCTGTTCCTGCAGACCTGGCGCGCTTCCATCATTCCGCTGCTGGCCGTGCCGGTGTCGGTGATCGGTACCTTCGCGGTGCTGCACGTGCTGGGTTTCTCGATCAACGCGCTGAGCCTGTTCGGGCTGGTGCTGGCCATCGGCATCGTGGTGGACGACGCCATCGTGGTGGTGGAGAACGTCGAACGCAACATCGAGGCCGGGCTCACGCCGCGTGAAGCCACATACCGCGCGATGCGCGAAGTGTCGGGTCCCATCATCGCCATCGCGCTGGTGCTGGTGGCCGTGTTCGTGCCGCTGGCTTTCATCAGCGGCCTCACGGGCCAGTTCTACCGCCAGTTCGCGGTGACGATCGCGATCTCGACGGTGATCTCGGCGATCAACTCGCTCACGCTGTCGCCTGCGCTTGCCGCCTTGCTGCTGCGCGGCCACGACCAGCCCAAGGACGCGCTCACGCGCGGCATGGACAAGGCTTTCGGCTGGCTGTTCCGCGGCTTCAACAGGCTGTTCCATCGCGGCTCCGAGGCCTACAGCGGCGGCGTGAAGAACGTCATCTCGCGCAAGGCGCTGATGCTGGCGATCTACGTCGCGCTCATCGCCGTGACCTTCGGCCTCTTCAAGGCGGTGCCCGGCGGCTTCGTGCCTGCGCAGGACAAGCAATACCTGATCGGTTTTGCCCAACTGCCCGACGGCGCCACGCTGGACCGCACCGACGAAGTGATCCAGCGCATGGGCGAGATCATGAAGAAGAACCCGAACGTGGAAGACGCCATCGCCTTCCCGGGCCTGTCGATCAACGGCTTCACCAACAGCTCGAACTCGGGCATCGTGTTCGCCACGCTCAAGCCCTTCGACCAGCGCAAGCGCCCCGACCAGAGCGGCGGCGCGGTGGCCGGCCAGCTCAACGGTGCCTTCGCCGGCATCCAGGACGCATTCATCGTGATGTTCCCGCCGCCGCCGGTGGCGGGCCTGGGCACCACGGGCGGCTTCAAGCTGCAGCTGGAAGACCGCGCCTCGGTGGGCTACGACCAGATGGACGCGGCGGTGAAGGCCTTCATGGCCAAGGCACAGCAGGCGCCCGAGCTGGCTGGCATGTTCACGAGCTGGCAGGTCAACGTGCCGCAGCTGTACGCGGACATCGACCGCACCAAGGCGCGCCAGCTCGGCGTGCCGGTGACGGACATCTTCGACACCATGCAGATCTACCTCGGCAGCCTGTATGCGAACGACTTCAACAAGTTCGGCCGCACCTACAGCGTGCGGGTGCAGGCCGATGCGCCTTACCGCGCCCGTGCCGAAGACGTAGGCCTGCTGAAGGTGCGCTCGACCTCGGGCGAGATGGTGCCGCTGTCGGCCCTGATGAAGGTCAACTCGACCTTCGGGCCGGAACGCGCCATGCGCTACAACGGCTACTTGGCCGCCGACATCAACGGCGGCCCGGCACCGGGCTACTCGTCGGGCCAGGCGCAGGACGCGATCACCAAGATCGCGGCCGAGACGCTGCCCAAGGGCGTGAGCTTCGAGTGGACCGAGCTGACGTACCAGGAAATCCTGGCCGGCAACTCCGCCTTCCTGGTGTTCCCGCTGGCCATCCTGCTGGTGTTCCTGGTGCTGGCCGCGCAGTACGAAAGCCTGACGCTGCCGATCGCGATCATCCTGATCGTGCCCATGGGCATCCTGGCCGCGATGACGGGCGTGTGGATATCGGGGGGTGACAACAACGTCTTCACGCAGATCGGGCTGATCGTGCTGGTGGGGCTGAGTGCGAAGAACGCGATTCTCATCGTGGAGTTCGCGCGGGAGCTGGAGTTTGCCGGCCGCACACCGGTGCAGGCCGCCATCGAAGCCAGCCGCCTGCGCCTGCGCCCGATTCTCATGACCTCGCTGGCCTTCGTGATGGGCGTGCTGCCCCTCGTGCTGTCGACCGGCGCGGGCTCGGAGATGCGCAAGGCCATGGGCGTGGCGGTGTTCGCCGGAATGATCGGCGTGACGGCCTTCGGCCTGTTCCTGACGCCGGTGTTCTACGTGCTGCTGCGCCGCCTGGCGGGCAACCGGCCGCTCAAGCTGCACGGCCAGGTGCCGCATGGCGAAGACTTCGTGTCGGCCGAGCATCCGGCCGCGCCGGCCCCTTCGTCGCACGGTGGTTCGGGTGGCGGCGGGCTGCACCCCGTGCCTGCGTCGCCGCGTCCTTCGCATGACGACTGATCAAGAAAGTTCATCATGAATATCCAAGCAAAGACTTTGGCGAGGCCCCTTCGCGCCGCCGTGCTGCCGCTGCTGGCCGCCCTGGCGCTGGCCGGCTGCGCCACCGTGCCTTCGGGCCTGCCCGAAATCACGACCACGGCCCAGTTCAAGGAACAGGGCAAGGACCAGGGCGCCACGCCGCCCGCCGGCTTCACGCGTGCCGTGCCTTCCGAGGCACAGTCGCGCGGCGCCTGGTGGCTGGTGTTCAACGATCCGACGCTCAATGCGCTGGTCGAGAAGGCGGACATCCACAACAACGACATCCAGGCCGCCGCCGCGCGGCTGGCCGAGGCCCGCGCGCTGGCGCGCACCGCCGACGCCGACCGCCTGCCGCAGATCGGCCTGGGCGCCGGCGCCAACCGCGGCGCGGGGCTGGACAAGGCCACGGCCAGCACCCGGCCGGCCACGATGACCAACATCGGCGCCACGTTCTCGTACGAGCTCGACCTGTTCGGCCGCCTCTCGGGCGCCAGCAACGCGGCCCGGCTCGACGCCGCGGGCCGCGAGGCGCTGCTGCAGAGCACCCGGCTCGCGATACAGGCGCAGACCGCGCAGACCTACCTGCAACTGCGCGCGCTCGATGCCGAACGCGCCCTGGTGCGCGAGCAGGTCGAGGCCTACCGCGACACGCTGCGCCTGTCGCAGCGCCGCGAGCAGGCCGGCGACATCGCCGAGCTCGACGTGGCGCGGGTGCAGACCGAGGTGTCGTCCACCGAGTCCGACGCGCTCGCGCTCGACCGGCAGCGCGCCCAGGTGGAGCATGCGCTGGCGGTGCTGGTGGGCGATTCGGCCTCCAGCTTCGGCCTGCGCACCGACGAGTGGTCGACGGTGCTGCCGAACATTCCGCCGGGCGTGCCCTCCACCGTGCTGATGCGCCGGCCCGACGTGTCGGCCGCACAGAGCGCCGTGCTGGCCGCGCAGGCCCGCGTGGGCGTGGTGCAGACCGCGTGGTTCCCCGACATCTCGCTGACCGGTGCCGCCGGCTACGCATCGCCCGAGATCGGCGACCTGTTCAAGTGGTCGGCCCGCTCGTGGGGCGTGGGCGCGCTGCTGTCGCTGCCCATCTTCGACGGCGGCCGCCGCGAGGCCGGCGTGCAGGGCGCCAACGCCCAGCTCGACGGCGCGCTGGCCAGCTACCGCACGCAGGCGCTGGTGGCGTTCCAGGAGGTCGAAGACCAGCTGGCGGCCATCCGCATCCTGCAGGAGCAGTCGGTGGTGCAGGCGCAGGCCGTGACCTCGGCCCAGCGCGCCACGAGTCTTTCGGACACGCGCTATCGCAACGGCTACATCAGCCAGCTCGACCTGCTGGACGCACGCCGCAGCGAGCTGCGCAACCGTCGGCAGGCGCTGCAGGTGAAGTCGGCGCAGTACCAGGCGGCCGTGGGGCTGATCCGCGCGATCGGCGGGAGCTGGGACGTGCCGGCGCCGGTGGCGGGCGCAGCTCCTGCGGCCGGGCAGGCCGTGGCCGCGCGCTGAGCGGCCGGGAAACGACAGAAGATTTGGAAAGAGTGAAAGCCTGAACGCTGCAAGGCGGTCTTTGCGCCGCCGTGGGTTCAGTCGGTATTGCCGGCTGTGCCTGCGGCGGCGCTTATTTTTTGCAGTTCCAGGACGCCCATCGCCAGCGCGTTGGAGTAGGTGGCCTGCGGCTTGGCGGCGGTGCGGTAGACCCGGTAGTCGAGGGTCTCGGATGCGTTGCCGCCGTGATGGGCTTCGAGAAGGGTCCAGAAAAACTGGCCCGGCTCGTGTTCCTCGACGGCTAGCGCCAAATCGTTCAAAACTGGCATGGTCCCTGAATGCTGTGCGTTGTGTGAGCCGTGTCTACGCATCAGAGCCACTTTTGGATTCAAGCGCAGCATTTGAAATGCTCCAGGTGTGAAAGATGTCTCATTTCGTCGCTCCGCCTGGACGGTTTTGGCGCTCAACGACAATTCGCCGATGAGTTCATCGGCAACAAACCGGCCGGCGCGGTGCGTCATGGTCCTCGGCACCACCAGCGGAGCCGGCAAGAGCTGGCTGGCCACGGCGCTGTGCCGCTGGTATGCGCGGCGCGGCCTGAAGGTGGCGCCGTTCAAGGCGCAGAACATGAGCAACAACGCCCGCGTGGTGGGCGGCGGAGAAATCGGCAGCGCCCAGTATTTCCAGGCCCTGGCCGCCAACGCCGTGCCCGACGTGCGCATGAACCCGCTGCTGCTCAAGCCCGAGCGCGACACCCGCAGCCAGGTGGTGCTGATGGGGCAGGTGAGCGAAGAGCTGTCGGCCCTGCCGTGGCGCGGGCGCAGCGAGCGCGTCTGGCCGCAGATCGCCCGGGCGCTCGACGAACTGCGCGCCGGGAACGACGTGGTGGTGATCGAAGGCGCCGGCTCGCCGGCCGAGATCAACCTCATGGCCAGCGACATCGTCAACATGCGCATCGCCCGCCATGCCCAGGCGCGCTGCCTGCTGGCGACCGACATCGACCGTGGCGGCGCCTTCGCGCACCTGTACGGGACCTGGGCGCTGCTGCCCGAGGCCGACCGCGCGCTGCTGCACGGCTTCGTGCTCAACAAGTTCCGGGGCGACGCCGCGCTGCTGGCCCCCGCGCCGCAGCAGCTGCAGGAACTGACCGGCGTGCCCACTGTGGCCACGCTGCCCATGTGGTGGCAGCACGGCCTGCCCGAGGAAGACGGCGTGTTCGACGACCGCAGCCGCGCGAGCGGCACCGTGACCCGCACGGTGGCGGTGGTGGCGTATCCGCGCATCAGCAACCTCGACGAATTCCAGGCGCTGAAGAACGTGCCGGGCGTGCGGCTGGTCTGGGCCCGCACGCCGGCCGACGTGGCGGGCGCCGACTGGATCTTGCTGCCCGGCTCCAAGAACACCAGCGGCGACCTGGCCTGGCTGCGCGCGCAGGGGCTCGACAGCGCCGTGGCCGCGCACGCCGAACGCGGCGGCGCGGTGCTGGGCATCTGCGGCGGCCTGCAGATGCTGGGCGAGGCGCTGGTCGATCCGCACGGCATCGACGGCAACGCGCCGGGGCTGGGCCTGCTGCCGCTGGTGACGGTGTTCGCGCGCGAGAAGACGGTGCGCCACCGCGCCGCCACCTTCGGCGAACTGGGCGGCGCCTGGGCCGCGCTGTCCGGCGTGCCGGTGGCCGGCTACGAAATCCACCACGGCCAGACGGCCGCCCATCCGCAGTTGGCGCACGACGGCCGGCCGGTGATGCCCGACGGGCTGGCCTGGCAGAACGCGCGCGGCAATGTGCTGGGTATCTACATGCACGGCCTGTTCGAAGACCCCGGCGCGCTTCATGCCTTGTTCGGCGCCTCGGCGCCCACGCTGGACGCCACCTTCGACGGCCTGGCCGATTTCATCGACACACACTTCGACGCCGGCGTGCTGGCCGGGCTGATTGCATGAACAACGACGACGACCTCATTCCCGCCATTCCCACCATTCCCGACCTCGCCGACGCAGCGCTGGCGGTGCGCCTGCAGAGCGCGCTCGACAACAAGACCAAGCCGCTCGGCGCGCTCGGCCGGCTGGAGGCGCTGGCCTTGCGCATCGGGCTGATCCTGGGCACCGAACTGCCGCTGCTCGAGGCGCCGCAGATGCTGGTCTGCGCGGGCGACCACGGGCTGGCGGCGCGCGGCGTCTCGGCCTATCCGAGCGACGTGACCTGGCAGATGGTCGAGAACTTCCTGGCCGGCGGCGCGGCGGTGAGCGTGCTGGCGCGCCAGCACGGGCTGGCGCTGACGGTGGTCGACTGCGGCGTGCGGCGCGACTTCCAGCCCCGGCCCGGCCTGGTCTCGCGCCGGATTGCCGCCGGCACGGCCGACGCCTCGGTCGGCCCGGCCATGAGCCCGGAGCAATGCGCCCAGGCCATCGCCAACGGGCGCGAAGTGGTGCGGGCGCTGCCGGGAAACGCCTTGCTGCTCGGCGAGATGGGCATCGGCAACAGCTCGTCGGCCGCGCTGCTGCTGTCGCGGCTGGGCGGCCTGCGCATCGACGACTGCACCGGCATCGGCACCGGGCTCGACGGCGCGGGGCTGGCGCGCAAGCGCGAAGTGCTGCGCCAGGTGCTCGCGCTGCACGCGGACGCGACGGCGCCGCTGGACGCGCTGGCGGCCTTCGGCGGCTTCGAGGTGGCCACGCTGGTCGGCGCCGTGCTGCAGGCGGCCGAAGAGCGCCGCGTGATCGTGGTCGATGGCTTCATCGCGAGCTCTGCCGTGCTGGTGGCGCAGGCCCTGCAGCCGCATGTGGCGCAGCGCTGCGTCGCCGCGCATTGCTCGGCCGAACCGGGCCACGTGCTGCTGCTCGAGCAACTGGGCCTGGAGCCGCTGCTGAACCTCGACCTGCGGCTGGGCGAAGGCTCCGGCGGGGCGCTGGCGTGGCCGCTGCTCGAATCGGCCTGCCGCATCCTGCGCGAAATGGCGAGCTTCGAGGCGGCGGGCGTGTCGCGCAAGGACGCATGAGCGGCATCAGGCACTTCCTGCTGGCATTGCAGTTCTTCACGCGGGTGCCCGTGACGGGCCCGCTCGCGGACTGGGTCGGCTTCAGTCCGCAGATGCTGCGCGCGAGCGCCGCGCATCTGCCGGGCATCGGCTGGCTGGTGGGCGGCGTGGCCGCCCTGGTCTTCACCGGCGTGGGCATGGGGTTGCCCGGCGTGGCGGGCGCGCTGGCGGCTGCGGTGCTGAGCACCGTCGCCACGGTGATGCTGACCGGCGCCTTCCATGAAGACGGACTGGCCGACGTGGCGGACGGCCTGGGCGGTTCGGCCCGGCGCGAAAGCGCGCTGGAAATCATGAAGGACTCGCGCATCGGCGCTTTCGGCGCGGTGGCGCTGGTGCTGGCGCTGGGCCTGAAGTTCGCGCTGCTCGCCACGCTGGCCGCGCGTGGGCTGCAGCCGGTGGCCATCGCCATCGTCGGTGCGCATGTGCTGTCGCGGCTGATGCCGCTGTTCCTGATCCGCTGGCTGCCTTATGTGGGCGACAGCGGCGCGAGCAAGGCCAAGCCGCTGGCGGACGCCATCAGCGGCGGCGCGCTGCTCATCGCCGTGCTGTGGACGGTGCCGGCCGTGGCCTTGCTGCTGCTGGCGCACGACGCAGTGCACGTCGGGGCGGCGGTGCTCATGGCCCTGCTGGCCGCGGGCTGGATGGCACGGCTTTTCATGCGGCGGTTGCAGGGCTTCACGGGCGACGGCCTGGGCGCGACCCAGCAGGTCTGCGAGCTCGCGATCTACCTGGCGCTGGCCTGGCGGGCATGAGCACGCTCTGGCTCCAGCGCCATGCCCCGGTGGTGGCCGAACCGGGCCTCTGCTACGGCGCCACGGACCTCGAAGCCGAAGCCGGCGCCACGCTGGACGCCGCCCGGCGCATCGCGCCGTTGCTGCCGGCCGGCACGCTGTTGTGCTGTTCGCCGCTGCGCCGCTGCGTCGCGCTGGCCGACGCCATCGCCTCTCTGCGGCCCGAGCTGCCGGTGCGGCGCGACGCAAGGCTGGCCGAGATGGATTTCGGCGCCTGGGAAGGCCGCGCGTGGGCCTCCATTCCGCGCGAAGACTTCGACGCCTGGACCGCCGATTTCGCGGACCTGCGCGTGGGCACCCACGGCGAGAGCGTGCGCGCCTTCATGGCGCGCATTGCCGCCGCGCACGACGAATGGCTGGCGCAGCGGCGCGACACGCTCTGGGTCACGCACTCCGGCGTGCTGCGCGCGGTGACGCTGCTGCAGCGCGGCATCCGTTGCCCGGCGGCAGCGGGCGACTGGCCCGGCGGCGAGATGCCGTTCGGCGGCTGGCTGACCTTCGGGCATCCGCCTTCCGCCTGACGGAGAGAGGTACCGGCGGCTACCTGCCGTCGTCGTCGCGCTCCGCCTCCTGCCGCATGCGCTGCGCGACGGCGCTGCGCCCGTGGGCGTCCAGCTTCATGTAGATGTTCTTCAGGTGCCACTTGACCGTGTCCAGCGACAGGCCGAGGGTCAACGCGATCTTCTTGTTGGGCAGCGACTGCAGCAGCAGCTCGGCGATCTCGGCTTCGCGCAGCGTGAGCTGGCTGCTCGGCCGGCGGTCGTCCCTGAAGCGCGGCACCGGTGCGGGCTCGGCGCTCGCGTCGCGTTGCGATTGCGCCAGCGCCTCGATGCGTTCGATGAAGAACGACAGCACCGGGTCGAGATTGGGAATCGTGGTCGCGGTGCGGATCAGCTCCAGGGCGTTGTCGTGCGCGCCGAGCAGTGTGGCCAGCAGCCCCAGCCTGTGGCCCAGGCGCAGGGCCGCACACACGCGCGCCCTCGACGCTTCGGCGCGCCCGAGCCTGCGCTCGACCTCGGCCGCCTGGAGCTGGAGCGCGGCGACGAAGCCGATCTGCCCGCGTTGCCCGTAGCGGTGCGAGAGGGTTTCGATCTTCGCCAGCGTGGGCAGCAGTTCGCCGTCGTGCATCGCCAGCCAGATGCGCGCCTGCTCCACGACGTCGGCGATGCGCCGCAGGGTGCCGGGCTCGACGCCCGGGTGCCGGCTCTGCAGCACTTCCAGTTCCTGCAACGACGCCCGTGCCGCTTCGGCGTCCTTGCCCGCCAGCTGGATCCTGAACTGCTCCAGCAGCACGCAGGCCAGTGCGCGGTCCATGCCGAAACGCCCCAGGAAGCTCGCGGCCTGCGCCAGATGCTCCAGCGCCTCGCGCCGTCGGCCGGCGGCCTGCTGCGCGCGGTTCGACACGATGATCATGCGCAGGGCGGTGTCCGGAATCAGGCCGTCGGGCGCGCCCAGCTGTTCCTGGATGAAGCGCGCCGCCACCAGGGGACCGTGCTGCTCGTAGAGCACCTCGACAAGCAACTGCGCGGTCAGCCGCTCGGCCTCGGCGCAGCGCGCGCCGCGTTCCTGCGCTTCGTTCAGCACCTGGCGGTAGATGCGCTCCGCGCGGTGCATCTGGCCCTCGACCGCATACGACAGGCCGACGAGGCAGCGTCCCATCAGCGAACCGAACAGGGTGCCGACCATCGGTTCGCCGTCCACCCGCGGCGTCGGCTCGTCGCGCTGTATGCGCCGCGCCTGCTCGAACTCGCCGCGGTGCAGGTAGAGCCAGGTGAGCACGTTGCGCCGTCCGGCCAGCGCGAAGTCGTCGGCTCCCGGCGGCGGGGCCAGCAGTTCCGGCAGCAGCTGCGAGAGCGCGTCGTTGTCGTCGTTGCGGATGGCGAGCAGGCAGCTCAGCAGCGTGAGCCGGTAGCGCATGTCCGGCGCAAGATCCGGCGCGCGATCCGGCGCGCGATCCGGCGCACGATCCGGCGTAATGGCGCCCGCCTGTCCGCGCAGCCGCTCGATGCTGCGCGCGCAGTCGTCCAGGCGGTAGTCGGCCAGTTCGACCCAGGCCATCCAGAGAGCGAGATTGGTGTTGTCGCCGACGGTCCGGGCGTCGAGCTGGCGCACCAGCGCGATCACCTCGTTCATCCGGCCCTGGGTGAACAGGGCCGCCGCGCCGCGCTCGGCCAGCCGGGCGGCCGTCTCGCGGTGGCCGGCGGCCAGCGCATGCCGCACGGCCTGGTGGTGCAGGCCGCGCAGCGCGAACACCTGGCAGGCCGTGGCATGCACCCGCAGGCGCTCCGCCTCCGGCCAGGCCTCGAAGCGCGTCAGCAGCACGCTGCGCAGCAGCGGGTGCATGTGCCACCAGCGTTCGCGCGGCGGTGCGGCGTCTTGTGCTTCCAGCGGTTCGGGTGTTTCCGGCACTTCCGGCGGGGAGGACAGCAGGCCTTCGCGCGCCAGCGGTTCCAGCAGCTCCGAGCACAGAGTGGGCGTGTAGCCGGCACCCGCCAGGTCGGCGCACAGCAGCGCGTTGAAGCGGGTGGCGGCGGCGCAGCAGGTGAGCAGGCGCAGTTGCGTGGCCGAAAGGCGGGAGAACACGTGCGCGTGGAAGTACGCGGCAAAGGGCTCGGGGTCGGGCACGCCGTGGACCAGGGGCGACGACTGCACCCCGCGCCGCCGGCGCACGTCGGCGCTGGCCAGCCGCAACAGGGCCGGCCATCCTTCGGTGAGCCGGTGGATCGCCGTGGCGGCGCGTTCGTCCAGGTCGGGCAGGCGCATGTCGAGGTAGTCGATCGACTCCGCAAGGCTGAAGCGCAGGTCGTCCCTGCGCAGCTCCAGCACCGTCTTGGAACCCGGGGTGTGCGCCAGCGTCATCGGCAGCTCTTGCTGGCTTGCGAAGACGCACAGCAGGTTGGGCGGCGCGTATTCGACGAGCAGTTGCAGCGCGTGCAGCACGTTCTCGCTCTGCGCGCAGTGCACGTCGTCCACGATCAGCACCACCTTGCGGCCGTGCGCGGCGATGCCCCGCACCAGCGCGATGACCAGCCGCTCGATGGCGTAGGCATCGGGGCGGGCGTGTGCCACCGCCTGCCGGGTGATGGCGGCATCGATGGCGCCCAGTGCCGCCATCAGGGCGGTCATGAAATGAAGGTCGCCCTCGGGAACGTCGGCGAGCCTGAGCCAGGCGATATCGGTTTGCGCCGAGACCAGTTCGCGCTGCCATGTGAGCAGGAGCGAACTCTTGCCGAAGCCGGCGGGCGCCCGAAGCACGACACAGCGGCGCGTGCCCGGCCCGGCGAGCCGGTCGAGCAGGCTCTGGCGGACCAGCAGCCGGCGGCTGCGGCTGCGGGCGCGCAGTGCGGTCGCGCCGGGGGAGAGGTCGGATTGCATCCGTGTGAATTTTCATTCATCCGGCGCCCGCTGAAACACATGTATCCGGGTTTGCCCATCCCACCCTTCAGGGGTGGGGTGGCGCATGCCGGGGCCGCCGATGACGAAGGGGAGACCACGCAACTTTTTTTGAGGAAGCCACATGCTCGATCTTTCGAATCTCAGGATTGGAGCCCGCCTCGGGCTGGGTTTTGCGCTGTTGCTGCTGCTCCAGCTGGTCATCACCGGCATCGGCCTGCACCAGATGGCCAATCTTTCGCAGCGCATCGCCTTCGCGACCGAGGTCGGCCAGCGCAAGCTCGACGAGCTCAACAGCGTGCAGTCCGCCATCGGCAAGCGCGCCATCGCGGCGCGCAACCTGGCGCTGGTGAAAGATTCGGCCGGGCAGAAAGGAGACATGGAGCTCGTCGGCAGTTCGCAGCGCGAGATCGACGCCGGCCTGCAGGGCATGGCCGCGGTGATGGCCGACCCGGCCGCCTCGACCCCGGAGGAGCGCCAGATGCTCGAGAAGCTGCGCGCGCTCGAGGCGCAGTACCTGCCCATTGCCGGCAACGTGGTCGCGCTCGCCACCTCGCACCAGACCGAGGCGGCAGTCTGGGTGCTGACCCAGGAATGCATGCCGCTGCTGAACCAGGTGCTGGCGCATGTCGCGGCCTTCCAGGCGCAGCTGAAGAAAAGCGCCGACGAAAGCACCGCGTCGACCCAGGCCGCGTACCAGCGCGCCAAGTGGCTGATCGTGTGGATCAGCTGCGCCTCGTTGGTCGGCGGGCTGCTGCTGGCCTTTCGCATGACGCGCTCGATCACGCGGCCGCTCGGGCAGGCGGTGACGGTGGCGCAGCAGGTGGCGTCGGGCGACCTGACGGCGCGCATCGAGGTGGCCGATTCCTCGGAATCCGGCATGCTGATGCGCGCGCTGCGCTCCATGAACGACGAGCTGGCCAAGGTGGTGGGGCAGGTGCGCGACGGCACTGATTCCATCGCCACGGCGTCGAGCCAGATCGCCTCGGGCAACCGCGACCTGTCTTCGCGCACCGAGGCTCAGGCCAGCTCGCTGGAGCAGACGGCGGCCTCCATGCAGGAGCTGACCTCCACCGTCAAGCAGAACGCCGACAACGCGCGGCTGGCCAACCAGCTGGCCGACTCGGCCTCGCAGGTGGCTTCGCGCGGCGGCGCGGTGGTGGACCAGGTGGTGGAGAAGATGGCGTCCATCAACGCCTCGTCGCGCAAGGTGGTGGAGATCATCGGCGTGATCGACGGCATCTCGTTCCAGACCAACATCCTCGCGCTGAACGCGGCGGTGGAGGCGGCGCGTGCCGGCGAGCAGGGGCGGGGCTTCGCGGTGGTGGCCTCGGAGGTGCGCAGCCTGGCGCAGCGCTCGGCCGCGGCCGCGAAGGAAATCAAGACGCTGATCGGCGACTCGGTGGGCGAGGTCGCGGCCGGCAGCACGCTGGTCAATGAAGCCGGCAAGACCATGGAAGAGATCATGGGCAGCGTGCGGCGGGTGACGGACATCATGGCGGAGATCACCGCGGCCAGCCAGGAGCAGTCGGCCGGCATCGAGCAGGTGAACGACGCCATCAAGCAGATGGACCGCACCACGCAGCAGAACGCCGCGTTGGTCGAGCAGGCCTCGGCCGCCGCGCAGTCGATGAACGATCAGGCCGCGGGCCTGGTGCATGCGGTGCGCATGTTCAAGCTGGCCTGAGTGCCGCCTAGCGTGGCCCCGGGGCGGGCGCCGCTCAGCTCTTCTTGCGCCACTGCTCGCGCCAGAGCTTGTCGAGCTGGGGGGCGAGCGCAGCGGGCGGCGTGCCCACCAGCCGGTTCCTGCCGCCGCGCTGCACCAGGCCGTAGATGCGGCCCGAGCCCTGGTCGTACAGGGCGATGGCGTTGTTGTCGTAGCAGTCGTGCGGCTTGCAGAAGGCATGCAGCAGGTAGCGCGTGCCGTCGACGGTCACCCATTGGGGTTCCGGCGCCGGGCCCTCGCGGCGCACCAGCCAGCGGTCGGTTTCGCGCGTGCCGAGTGCGGCGCGCCAGGCCTTCTGCATGGCCGGCCCCTGCGCGAGCGCGGCGGGGCTGCCTGTGGGCGGCGCCGGCTGCTTCGTTGGCACGGCGGCTTCGGCCGGCGGCGGCACGGCGCGCGCGGCGCCGTCGCAGCGCCAGTAGCGCAGCTTCATCATGTCGGGGCCGAGCTGGCCGGCAACGGGCTTTTCGGCGTCCAGCGTGATCGACTGGCCGCGCGCCTCGCGGTAGACCAGGAAGTTCAGGGCGCCGGCCTTGGGCACGCTGCTCATCAGCGCCACGTCGAAGTTGGGCGGGGGCGGGCTGTTGCCGAAGAAGCTGTGGGCCGTCTGCGGTGCGGTGCCGACCACGCGGCGCTTGCCGCTCTCGGCGATCAGCATGTCGGCGTGCACCTGCACGGTGGGTGCGGCGGCGTTGGCGCAGTCGGTGGACCAGCGCCCGCCGTATTGCGCCATCGCATCGGCGCCCAGGCCGGGCGATGCGGCCTGCGACCACGACACGGCCGGCAAGCAGGCGGCCATGCCGAGCAGGACGGTGGCCAGGAGCGCGCGGGACGGGGGCTTCTTCATTGTCATTCGGTGTGTCGTCAGATGTGTTTCTTCAGGCCGTCTTCGGCGCGGGTGTCTTGGGCTTGTAGTCGCAGAAGGTGGCGACCGCGCATTCCCAGCAACGCGGCTTGCGCGCGACGCAGACGTAGCGTCCGTGCAGGATGAGCCAGTGATGCGCGTGCAGCCGGTACTGCAGTGGGACGCGCTTCTCCAGCTTGAGTTCCACCTCCAGCGGCGTCTTGCCCGGCGCGAGCCCGGTGCGGTTGCCCATGCGGAAGATGTGCGTGTCGACCGCGATGGTGGCCTCGCCGAAGGCCACGTTCAGCACCACGTTAGCGGTCTTGCGGCCGACGCCGGGCAGCGCTTCCAGCTCGGCGCGGGTGCGCGGCACTTCGCCGCCGTGCTGCTCCACCAGCATGCGGCATGTCTCGATCAGGTGCCTGGCCTTGCTGCGGTACAGGCCGATGGTCTTGATGTATTCCTCCAGCCCCTCCACGCCGAGGTCGAGGATGGCCTGCGGCGTGTTCGCCACCGGGAACAGCTTGCGCGTGGCCTTGTTCACGCCCACGTCGGTGGCCTGCGCGGACAGCAGCACGGCGGCCAGCAGCTCGAAGGGCGTGGTGTATTCGAGTTCCGTCTGGGGTTCCGGGTTGGCCGCCTGCAGCGTGGCGAAGAAGAGCGGGATGTTTTCTTTTTTCATGGGGCGGAGGTCGGCGTTAGCGCAATATATCGTTGAAAGGCCAAAGCCTTACGCAGCTTTATTGCCCGCGGCTTTCGCGACAATGGCACCCCAGAAAGAGAGCCAAACCATGCAATTCGCCTCCCGACTCGACAACGTCGAGACCTCCGCCATCCGCGAACTCTTCAAGCTGCTGGGCAAGCCCGGCATCATCAGCTTCGCGGGCGGCTTCCCTGACAGCGCCATGTTCGACGTCGAGGGCCTCAAGGAGGCGAGCAACAAGGCACTCACCGAAGAACCCGGCGGCGCGCTGCAATACGGCGCCACCGAAGGCTACGAGCCGCTGCGCACGCAGCTGAGCGCCTTCATGAAGACCAAGGGCGTCGATGTCGACCCCTCCGGCCTGATCGTCACCACCGGCAGCCAGCAGGCGCTGGACCTGCTGGGCAAGACCATGATCTCGCCCGGCGACAAGGTGATCGTCGAGGGCCCGACCTTCCTGGCCACCATCCAGTGCTTCCGCTTGTACGGCGCGCAGCTCATCAGCGCACCCATCGACGCCAACGGCGTGAAGACCGACGAGCTCGAGAAGCTCATCGCCGAGCACAAGCCCAAGTTCGTCTACCTGATTCCCACCTTCGGCAACCCGAGCGGCGCCATGCTGAGCCTGGAGCGCCGCAAGAAGGTGCTCGAGCTGGCCGTCAAATACCAGACCCTGATCGTCGAGGACGACCCCTACGGCGACCTGTACTTCGGCGAAGCCCCGCCGCCGTCGATCATGGCCCTGAGCAAGGACGTGCCCGGCAGCCGGGAGCTGCTGGCGCACTGCGGCAGCCTGAGCAAGGTGCTGAGCCCGGGCCTTCGCATCGGCTGGATGATCGCCCCGCCCGAGCTGCTGGCCAAGGCCACCATGTGCAAGCAGTTCAGCGATGCGCACACCAGCACCTTCTCGCAAGCCACGGCGGCCCAGTACCTCAAGAGCGGCCGCATGCCCGCCACGCTGGCACACGTGCGCGAGGTGTACGGCCAGCGCGCGCAGGCCATGGGCAATGCGCTCAAGCGCGAACTGGGCGACGCGGTGAGCTTCACCCAGCCCAACGGCGGCCTGTTCTTCTGGGCGCGCCTCACGGGCGCCAACGGCAAGCTGGCCGATGCGAACGAATTGGCCAAGCGCGCCATCGAGAAGCTCGTGGCCTTCGTGCCCGGCGCTCCGTTCTTCGCCGAGAAGCCCGACGTGGCCACGCTGCGCCTGAGCTTCGCGACGGCCGATGTGGCCAAGATCGAAGAGGGCGTGAAGCGCCTGGGTCAGGCGCTGTAAATCACGGCGAGCGGTGCAGCCGGGGCGCTGCGAGCAGCTCCAGGTTGTCCGCAATGGCCGCATCCACGTTCGGATAGCGGCCTTTCATTTTCGAGAGCGTCATGATGGTCTGCAGCGCCTTCAGGTCCTTGACCGAGGGCGCGACCTTGATCTGCGCGATGGCTGCGGTGGGGTTGCCACCGTTGATCAATGCCATCACCTTGCTTGCCCAGTCGTTTGCGCGCGCCATGTCTTCACCTGCTTCCATTCGAAGCGCCGACTGTACACAGCGCGGCGGCCGCCGCCGCCAAGACCATCACGCGATATCCGCGAATCCCCCGAAGAAGGCGCTTGCGTTGGCTTCCAGGCTCTCGAGGTGATAGCCGCCTTCCTGCACGCGGTCCGGAATTTCCTGCGGGGTGCGCATCTGCCCGCGCGACAGGTAGCTGCGCGGGTGGTGCAGCAGTTGCTCCGGATGAAAGAAGGTCAGCATGGGTGAATCGGCATGGCCGCCGCGGGATCTGTTGCCTGGCAGCCATGGTAGCGAGCAAGATCGGTGCCCATCCGGGACATCAGGCGGTGCCGGATTCGGCGGCTTTCACATTGGTTACGATCACCCATGAGAAAAACCTTTCAGCTTCAGGTCGAGGGCAAGCACCCCGACCGTCTCCTCGAAGCCATCAAGCACGAGATCCGCAAGTACATCAAGCGCGAGCGGCGGCGCGAATTGCCCGAAGGCGCGGACTTCTGGGACTTCGACTGCAAGTTCGGCGCGGCCGAGGAATCGGCCGAAGTCGTCCACCTCTCGGCGATCACCGGCCTGATCGACGGCGTGGTCAAGGACGGCGGCAAGCAGTTCTATGTCGAGGTCGTGGCCAAGCCCGGCAAGCGCAAGCCGCGGCCCGCGGGCGAAGCCGCTCCCGCCTCTTCAGAAACCGAAGAAGACTGAGCCTGCCTCCGGTCTAGACCAGCGCCTGCGCCAGCCGCAGGCCGTAGCGCTGCTCGGCATCGTGCAGCGCACGCGCGATCGACGGGTGCAGCCGCACCCCGTTCCTCGATTGCGCATCCCTACGCTTCAGACCGCCTTCGCCCGGCAGCCGCACAGGCTTGGCCGGGTCGATCGGCGTGTTGGCGCGGCACTGCGCTGCCACGTGGTCCATCTGGCGCAGGAAGGCTTCCTTGCCGCCGAAGGCGTTCAGGTCGTGCAGCGTGATGTGCACCGTGGCGCCCCAGCCTTCGGGCGGGTCGGCCCGGCCGTGGCCCGCGAGGCCGGCGGTGAGCGTCTCGACCAGCAGCGCCATGCCGTAGCCCTTGTGGCCGTGGCTCAGGCCGCCCACGGGCAGCAGCGTGCCGGGCGGCTGGTCGAACAGCACCTGCGGGTCGTTCGACGGCTTGCCGGCGGCGTCGATCAGCCACTCCTCGGCGAAGGTCTCGCCGGCGGCGCGCTTGCGGTTGCTCATGCCGTTGGTGGTGATGGACGCCGAGATGTCGACCATCACGCCGCCCTGCGACAGCGGAAAGCCCATGGCCAGCGGATTGGGCGTGAACACGGCCTGCGTGCCGCCGAAGGGCGCGACGCTGGCGGTGTTGGGGTCGGAGCAGGCGAGCAGCATGAGCATGTCTTCCTGCAGCGCGCGCAGCATGTAGACGGCGAGGCAGGCGATGTGGTGGCTGCGGCGGATGACGAGCGAGGCGGTGCCCAGTTCGCGCGCGCGGGGCACCAGCAGGTCCATGCCCTGGTCCATGAGCCAGGGGCCGGGCAGTCGCTTGCCGTCCCACAGCACGGCGGCGGGGCGGTCGGACAGCACTTCGGGTGTGCCGTCGCGGGTCATGCCGCCCGATTCCAGTTCCTTCACATAACCAGCCAGCAGCGCGAGGCCGTGGGTGTCGTGGCCCAGCAGATCGCCTTCGACCAGGGTGCGGGCCACGCTGTCGGCCTTGGATGCTTCGAGCCCGGCTTTCTGGAGGAGGGCGCTGGCGTAGTCCTTGAGGGCGTCGGCGTTGTAGAGCGGGGTGGTGTCGGTCATGTTGTCTCGTCGTGTTGCTTGCTGTTGTTCAGGGCTTGTGCGCAGGCCATCGGGTACTCCACTCCGCGAATGTCCCCGGCGCCCTGCGCACATGGGCGCTTCCGTTGTGCCGGCCGATCAACCAGTGCACTGAACGATCACGCTGGCGGGGTGCTCTGCGCAGCGAAATAAAGGAGGAGGCCGCAGGCCGGGGGACATTCGCGGAGCAGAGTACCCCGTCGGCGGGAGCGCGCCCCGAGTCACGCCCCCAAAATCTCATCGCAGTATTTCGAGAACGCGGTCCAGCCCGCCTTCGTTGATCGCGACCATCGCCTGCTCGCGCACCTTCGGCTTCGCGTGGTAGGCCACCGAGAGACCGGCCTCGCCCATCATCGGCAGGTCGTTGGCACCGTCTCCGACGGCGATAGTTTCCTGCGGCGAGATGCCCATGAGCGACGCCACCTCCAGCAGCGTGCGGCGTTTCTCGGCGCCGTCGCAGATGTCGCCCCAGCTTTGCGTGACGACCTCGCCCGTGAGCTTGCCATCGGCTTCGTCGAGCAGGTTGGAGCGCGCGAAGTCGATCCCCAGGCGCTCCTTCACGCGATTCGCGAAGAAAGTGAAGCCGCCCGACACCAGCAGCACCTTGAGGCCGGCCTTCCTGCAGGCCGCGACCAGCTCGCTCGCGCCCGGGTTGAGCTTCAGCCGATCGTCGTACACCTGCTGCAACGCCTCGACCGGCACGCCCTCGAGCAGCGCCACGCGGCGGCGCAGGCTCTCCTTGAAGTCCTTGATCTCGCCGCGCATCGTGGCTTCGGTGATGGCCGCCACTTCGGCCTTCTTGCCGACCGCATCGGCGATCTCGTCGATGCACTCGATGTTGATCAGCGTCGAGTCCATGTCGAACGCGATCAGCTTGAAGTCGGCCAGCTTCAGCGGCGGCTTCACGCGCTGGAGAACCAGGCCGGGGGAGATTTCTTGAGTGGCGCTCATGCGGTGGCGGTTTCCTTGACGATGGGTTGGCCCAGGCTGCGCAGCACGTCGCGCACCAACTGGGCCCGGTCTTTCGGCTCTTTCAGTTCGCGCTCGATGCGCAGCTTCTCGTTGCCGGCGAGCTTGATGTGCTTGTTCTTCTGGATCAGCTGGATGATGGCCATGCCGTCCACCGGCGCGTCTTTCCTGAAGGTGATGTTGATGATGCCCGGCGCGGCATCGACCTTCACCACGCCGTAGGGCCGCGCCAGCACGCGCAGGCGGTGCGTGTCGATCAGCGTCTGCGCCTGCGGCGGCAGCTTGCCGAAGCGGTCGACGATTTCCTCAAGCAGCGTGTCGATCTGGTCGGGCGTCTTCGCGGTGGCCAGCTTCTTGTAGAACGACAGCCGCAGGTGCACGTCGCCGCAGTAGTCGTCGGGCAGCAGGGCGGGGGCGTGCAGGTTGATCTCGGTGGTGACCGACAGCGGCGACAGCAGGTCGGGCTCCTGGCCGGCCTTGAGCGCGCGCACGGCCTCGCTGAGCATCTCGTTGTAGAGCTGGAAGCCGATCTCCATCATGTTGCCGCTCTGGCTTTCGCCGAGCACCTCGCCGGTGCCGCGGATCTCCAGGTCGTGCATGGCCAGGTAGAAGCCGGAACCCAGTTCTTCCATCTGCTGGATGGCGTCGAGCCGCTGTGCCGCCTGCTTGGTCAGGCCCTCTGTGTCGGGCACCATGAGGTAGGCATACGCCTGGTGGTGCGAACGGCCGACGCGGCCGCGCAGCTGGTGCAGCTGCGCCAGGCCGAACTTGTCGGCGCGGCTCATCACGATGGTGTTGGCGGTCGGCACGTCGATGCCGGTCTCGATGATGGTCGAGCACAGCAGCAGGTTGTAGCGCTGCGCCACGAAGTCGCGCATCACGCGCTCCAGCTCGCGCTCGGGCATCTGGCCGTGGGCCACGGCGATGCGGGCCTCGGGCAGGATTTCCTCGAGCTTCTGGCGGCGGTTCTCGATGGTCTCGACCTCGTTGTGCAGGAAGTACACCTGCCCGCCGCGCTTGAGCTCGCGCAGCACGGCTTCGCGGATCACGCCGGTGCCTTCGTTGCGCACGAAGGTCTTGATGGCAAGGCGCCGCTGCGGCGCGGTGGCGATCACGCTCAGGTCGCGCAGGCCTTCCAGCGCCATGCCCAGCGTGCGCGGAATCGGCGTGGCGGTGAGCGTGAGCACGTCGACCTCGGCGCGCATGGCCTTCATCGCCTCTTTATGGCGCACGCCGAAGCGGTGTTCCTCGTCGATGATGAGCAGGCCCAGGTTCTTGAACTTGACCGACTGCGACAGCAGCTTGTGCGTGCCGACCACGATGTCGACCTGGCCCTCGGCCAGCCCCTTGGCGGCGGCGGTGATTTCCTTGGCGGAGCGGAAGCGGCTCATTTCCGCCACCTTCACCGGCCACTTGGCGAAGCGGTCGACCAGCGTCTGGTAGTGCTGCTCGGCCAGCAGCGTGGTGGGCGCAAGGAAGGCCACCTGCTTGCCGCCGGTGACCGCGATGAAGGCGGCGCGCAGCGCAACTTCGGTCTTGCCGAAGCCCACGTCGCCGCACACCAGGCGGTCCATGGGCTGGGGCGAGATCATGTCCTGCACCACCGCATGGATCGCGGCCTTCTGGTCGGCGGTTTCCTGGAAGCCGAAGTCGTTGGCGAACACCTCGTAGTCGGCCGGCGAATAGCGGAAGGCATGGCCCTCGCGCGCGGCGCGGCGGGCATAGATGTTGAGCAGCTCGGCAGCCGAGTCGCGCACCTGCTCGGCAGCCTTGCGCTTGGCTTTGTCCCACTGGCCGGAGCCCAGCTTGTGCAGCGGTGCCTCGTCGGCGCTGACGCCGGTGTAGCGGCTGATCTGGTGCAACTGCGACACCGGCACGTAGAGCGTGGCCTTGTCGGCGTACTCCAGGTGCAGCATTTCCTGCAGCAGGGGCTTGCCGTCGGGGCCGTTGCCCTGGCCCAGGTCCATGTGGATCAGGCCGCGGTAGCGGCCGATGCCGTGCGCGGTGTGGACCACCGGGTCGCCGACGTTCAGCTCCGACAGGTCCTTGATGAGCGCTTCGACGTCGCTGACCTGTTCCTGTTTCTTGTTGCGCCGGCGCGTGGTGGGCGCGGTGGCGAACAGCTCGGTCTCGGTGACGAGGTCGATGCCCTGTTCTCGCCAGGCAAAGCCCGACGCCAGCGCGGCGGTGGCGATGCCGACTTTTTCGTCGGCGGAGGCTTCGAATTCGGCCAGCGAGTCGAAGGCCGGCGGGTTCACGCCGCTGGCGCGCAGGAAGTCGAGCAGGCTCTCGCGGCGGCCGTCGCTCTCGGCGATCAGCAGCACGCGGTGCGGCGTCTTCGCGATGTGCGCCTTGAGGCCGACCAGCGGGTCTTCGGCGCCGCGCACCACGGCGAACGGCGGCAGTTTGTCGAACTCGGCGTAGGGCGCCTCGGTGGGCACGTCGCCACGGATGGCGAGCTGCGCATGGGGCTTGGCGCGCTGGTAGAACTGCTCGGCGTTCAGGAACAGCGCTTCGGGCGGCAGCGCCGGGCGTTCGGGGTCGCCCTGCACCAGCCGGTAGCGCTCGTTGGTGTCTTGCCAGAAGTGCTGGAACGCGGGCTCCAGGTCGCCGTGCAGCACCACGGTGGCGTCGGGGCCGAGGTAGTCGAACACCGTGGCCGTCTCGTCGAAGAACAGCGGCAGGTAGTACTCGATGCCGGCGGTGGCCACGCCGTTGCCCATGTCCTTGTAGATGCGGCTCTTGGTCGGGTCGCCTTCAAGCAGCTCGCGCCAGCGGCCCCGGAAGCGCCCGCGCGCGTCGTCGTCCATCGGGAACTCGCGGCCCGGCAGCAGGCGCACCTCGGGCACGGGGTAGAGGCTGCGCTGGGTGTCGGGATCGAAGGTGCGGATGGAGTCGATCTCGTCGTCGAACAGGTCGACGCGGAAGGGCACCGGCGAGCCCATGGGGAACAGGTCGATCAGCCCGCCGCGCACCGCATATTCGCCGGGGCTCACCACCTGCGTCACGTGGCTGTAGCCGGCCAGCGTGAGCTGGGCCTTGAGCTTCGATTCCTCGAGCTTCTGCTTGGCCTTGAAGTGGAAGGTGTAGCCGGCCAGGAAGGACGGCGGCGCCAGCCGGTAGAGCGCGGTGGTGGCGGGCACCAGCACCACGTCGGCTTCCTTCTGGCTGATGCGCCAGAGGGTGGCCAGGCGCTCGCTGATCAGGTCCTGGTGGGGCGAGAAGCTGTCGTAGGGCAGCGTCTCCCAGTCGGGGAACAGGGCGCAGCGCAGGTCGGGCGCGAAGAAGGCGATCTCGTCGATCAGGCGCTGGGCGTCGTTGGCATCGGCGGTGAACATCGCCGTGGCGCGCCCGGCGGCTTTCTCGCGCATGGCCAGCTGCGCCAGCAGCAGTGCATCGGCCGACAACGGGGGACGCGGCAGCGTGAAACGCTTGCCCGCCGTGAGGTGGGGGAGGTCCATGTAACGCTTAGGAAATGCACAACACCCCGCGCCGGCTGGCGAGGGGTGTGCGAGGGGCAATTCTAGAATGGCGGCCCTTCATCCGCTTGTCGGCCATTGGCCCGCCCGTACAGGACCTCATGTCTTCTTCCCGACTTTTCGTGCTGATTCCCTGCGCCGGCTCCGGCCATCGCGCGGGCCATGCGCAGTCCAGCCAGCCCAAGCAGTACCAGCGACTGGCCGGCCTGCCGATGGTGGCGCACACGCTGGAGGCCTTCCGGGCGCTGTCGGGCCGCTTTGCGGGGCTGGCGCTGGTGGTGTCGCCGGACGACCGCGATGTGGATGCCTCGCTGCCGCGCTTTCCCGCCGAGAACGAATACCTGCTGCGCGTGGGCGGCCTGACCCGGGCGGCCACGGTGCGCAACGGCCTGGCGGCGCTGCGGCAGAAGGGCGCCGGCGCGCACGACTGGGTGCTGGTGCACGACGCGGCGCGTTGCCTCGTCAGCTCCAGCCAGATCGAGGCGCTGATTGCCGCCTGCGAGCACGACGCCGTGGGCGGCCTGCTGGCTCACCGGCTGGCGGACACGCTGAAAGCGTCCACGACGGAAAGCCGCGTGGCCCAGACCCTGCCGCGCGCCGACAAGTGGCTGGCGCAGACGCCGCAGATGTTCCGCATCGGCATGCTGCTCGACGCGCTGGAGCGCATCGGCGACGCCGTGACCGACGAGGCCGGCGCCATCGAGGCCATCGGCCTGTCGCCGCTGCTGGTGCCGGGCAGCGCCCAGAACTTCAAGGTGACCTACCCCGAAGACTTCGCACTGGCCGAGGCCGTGCTGCTCGGCCGCAGGAAGGGCATGGCATGACGGGCGCTTTCAACATCCGCGTCGGCGAGGGCTGGGACGTTCACCAGCTGGTGGCCGGGCGCAAGCTGATCCTGGGTGGCATCGAGGTGCCGCACGTCACCGGCCTGCTGGGCCATTCGGACGCCGACGTGCTGCTGCATGCCATCACCGACGCGCTGCTGGGCGGCGCCGGGCTGGGCGACATCGGCCGGCATTTTCCGGACACCGATCCGCAGTTCCGCGGTGCCGATTCGTCGGTGCTGCTGGCCGAGGCGGCACGCCGGGTGCGCGCGGCGGGTTGGGAGATCGGCAACGTCGACAGCACCGTGATCGCCCAGGCGCCCAAGCTGGCGCCGCACATTCCGCTCATGTGCCAGCGCATCGCCGACACGCTGGGCGTGGCGCTGGAACAGGTGAACGTGAAGGCCAAGACGGCCGAGAAGCTGGGCCCGGTGGGCGAGGGCCGCGCGATGGAAGCGCGCGCGGCCGTTCTGCTCCACCGCTGAGGCGGCGGCGCTCAGGCCGGCTTCTTGCCGCCCTGCGACTCTCCGGGCTTGCCGGCCGCCGCCGGCATTGCGCGCGGCATCCGGATGTGGGCCGCGAGACCGCGCCCCGGCGTGCTGGTCAGCGCAAAGGTGCCGCCCATGCGCTCGATGTTCTTCGCCACGATCGACAGGCCCAGGCCCGCGCCGGCCGCCGAGGTGCGGGCGGTGTCGCCGCGGAAGAAGGGCTTGGTCAGCTGCGAGAGCAGGGCAGGCTCCACGCCCGCGCCGTGGTCTCGCACCTTGATCAGCACCGCGTCGTTGTTGGCTTGCGCCTGGATCGTCACGTCGGCCACGCCGGTGGAGGGCGTCTTGCCGTAGCGCCGCGCGTTCTCTACCAGGTTGGAGATCACCCGCGTGAGTTCGACCTCGTCGCCCAGCACGCGCAGGTCGGCGGGCACGTCGACGGTGATGTTCATCTCGTCGTAGTCCTGCACGGCGTAGGTGCAGGCGTCGACCACGTCGCGCAGCAGCACCGGGCGCGGATCGACATGGTCGGGCCGGGCGTAGTCGAGGAACTTGTCGATGATCGCGTCGAGCTGGGCGATGTCGGCGGCCATGTGGTCGCGGGCGTCCTCGTCGGCCACGCTCATCTCGGTTTCGAGCCGCAGCCGTGCCAGCGGCGTGCGCAGGTCGTGCGAGATGCCGGCCAGCATGATGGCGCGGTCCTGCTCGATCTTGGCGAGCTGGTCGGCCATGCGGTTGAAGCCGATGTTCACGGCGCGGATCTCGTTGGTGCGGGCGCGCTCGTCGAGCCGGTGGGCCTCGTATTCGCCTTCGCGCACCTGCATGGTCGCGCGCGACAGCTGCTTGAGCGGCAGGTTGATGAGCCGCGTGATCAGCGCCGCACCCGCCAGCGACAGCGCCATCGCCGTGCTCAGCCAGACCAGCCAGGTGCGTCCGCCCACCCGGCTGAAGCGCGTGGGGTCTAGCAGCAGCCAGTAGGTGTCGCTCTCGATGGTGAAGCCGATCCACAGGCCGGCTTCGTCGTTCACGCGGCTCGCCACCGTGGTGCCTTCGCCGAGCTGGTCGATCAGTTCCTCGGTCACGCGCAGGTCGAGCGCACCGCTGGTGTAGGGCTCGAAGCGGTCGTTGGGCTCGCGCGGCAGGATGCGCACGCCTTCCTGGTCGGCCAGAGTCTTGATCAGCGAGACCCGCGTGATCGCGTCCGAATACACCAGCGCCGCGCGCGTGAGGTTCACGAGCGAGGCGATCTGGTGCGCGGTCTGGATGGCACGGGGCTCGTATTCGAGCGAGCGGAAGGTCTGCAGCCAGGCGACCGTACAGCCGATCAGCAGCAGCGCGAGCAGGAAGAAGGTGCGCCAGAAAAGGCTGAAACCCAGCTTGAGGCCGGGCCGACGGTCACGGTGCGAACTCGCCTCGAGCGGGCTCGGCATCGTGACCTGTGCGCCGTCCTCCTGGACCAGGCCCTGTCTGGCGGGTTGGCCGATGGGCACCTTTCAAACGGGCGGTCAGGCCGTGCCGTCCGGCACGAACACGTAGCCCACGCCCCAGACGGTCTGGATGTAGCGCGGCGCGGCGGCGTCGGACTCGACCAGCTTGCGCAGGCGCGAGATCTGCACGTCCAGGCTGCGGTCGAAGGGCTCGAACTCGCGCCCGCGCGCCAGCTGGGCCAGCTTTTCGCGCGACAGCGGTTGACGCGGATGGCGCACCAGCGCCTTCAGCATCGCGAACTCGCCGGTGGTCAGCGAGAGTTCTTCGCCATCCTTCTTCAGGGTGCGCGAGCCGAGATCGAAAGCGAACGGGCCGAAGGTGACGGTCTCGTTCTCCGTGGAAGGGGCGCCGGGCGCCTCGAGCGGCGGACGGCGGCGCAGCACGGCGTGCACGCGGGCCAGCAGTTCGCGCGGGTTGAAGGGCTTGCCGAGGTAGTCGTCGGCGCCGACTTCGAGGCCGACGATGCGGTCCACGTCCTCGCCCTTGGCGGTGAGCATGATGATCGGCGTGCGGTCATTGGCGGCGCGCAGGCGGCGGCAGACCGAGAGGCCGTCTTCGCCGGGCATCATCAGGTCGAGCACGATCAGGTCGACCGTGTCGCGCAACAGGATGCGGTTGAGCGCCTTGCCGTCCTCGGCCACGATCACTTCAAAACCTTCCTGCGTCAGGTAGCGGCGCAGCAGGTCGCGGATGCGGGCGTCGTCGTCGACGATCACGATCTTGTCGGTGCGAGCGGGAACTTGAGTCATTTCTACAACGATGAATTTGTAACAGGGCCGATTCTGAAGGCGTTGAGCACCCGTTGAGCCAGATTTACTTATGGTTTGACACTAAGTTACAAAACTTGCGGACGCTCGCGGTCTGGTCACCAGCCGTACGCGTTGAGGTGGCAAAGTCACTGCTGCCTTATGACTTTCGCTCAATGAGACAACCATATTTCGCCCGGTCATTTCTTGTCGCCTGTGCGTGTGCGCCGCTGTGGGCGCAGGCGGTTCCCGGCAATTTCCTGAGGGTGGGCGAGGTGCGCCGCAGCGAGGTTCGCGATGCCGTCGCGGCCCATCGGGCCGGGCAGCGCGAAGAGGTCCGCCGCGAGGAAGCCATGGCCGGCCGGCGGCTGACGGCCGCCGAACTGTTCGAGCTGCGCCAGCAGGTTCGCGGCCAATGGACCCCGCCCGCCGCGGGTGCATTGGTCAATTCGGCAGAATCGCAGCCGGCCGAGCGGATCGCACCGGCACCGCCGACCGCGGCCCGCCCGCTGACGTCTCCAAGCAGCCAACGCCGCTGAGGCGTTCCGGCGGGCCAGCCGGATGGCCTGCCGGCCTCGGCTTGTCTTTCATACCAACTGGGGAGAACTACACCTTGAAATCCATCAAATTGCTCGCGGCCTGCGCGGCCCTGGCCATGGCCGGCACCGCCATCGCGCAAAGCGTCGTCACGCCCGCGCCGCAGAACGTGCTGCAGCTGTCGGCGGCCGGAACGGTCGAGGTGCAGCAGGACATGCTGAGCATGACGCTCACCACCACCCGCGACGCCGCCGATGCCGCCACCGTGCAGACGCAGCTCAAGGCAGCGCTCGACGCCGCCCTGAGCGAGGCCAGGAAGACCGCCCAGCCGGGCCAGCTGGACGTGCACACCGGCAATTTCAGCCTCTCGCCGCGCTACACCAAGGACGGCAAGATCAACGGCTGGCAGGGCTCCACCGAGCTGGTGCTCGAGGGCCGCGATTTCCCGCGCATCACCCAGACCGCCGGCCGCATCAGCACGCTGAGCGTGGGCAATGTCGGTTTCGGCCTGAGCCGCGAGCAGCGCGCCAAGACCGAGGCCGAGGCGCAGGGCATCGCCATCGAGAACTTCAAGCAGAAGGCTGCCGAACTGGCCAAGGGCTTCGGCTTCGGCGGCTACACGCTGCGCGAGGTGTCGGTGAACGCGAGCGACAACGGCCCGCGCCCGCGCATGATGGCGATGCAGGCGAAGGCGTCGTTCTCTTCCGATTCGGCCGTGCCGGTCGAGGCCGGCAAGACCAGCGTGGTCGTGAACGTGTCGGGTTCCGTGCAGCTCAAATAAGAAGGCTGCGTACCGCCGGGCTACCCTTTACTGGGCAGTCCAGCCGCCGTCCATGGCCCAGGCAACACCCCGGACCTGGTCGGCCGCCGGCGAGCACAGGAACACGGCCAGGCCGCCCAGCTGCTCGACGGTGGTGAACTGCAGCGAAGGCTGCTTTTCGCCCAGCAGTTCGTTCTGCGCCTGCGCGGGCGTGATGCCTTCGCGCGCCGCGCGGTCGTCGATCTGCTTTTGCACCAGCGCCGTGAGCACCCAGCCGGGGCAGATGGCATTGACGGTGACGCCGGTGGTCGCGGTTTCCAGCGCGACCGACTTGGTCAGGCCGACGATGCCGTGCTTGGCCGCCACGTAGGCCGACTTCTGTGCCGACGCCACGAGCCCGTGGGCGGAGGCGATGTTGATGACGCGGCCCCAGTTGGCCTCGCGCATCGCCGGAATCGCCAGCCGGGTCGTGTGGAATGCGCTGGTGAGGTTGATCGCGATGATGGCGTCCCAACGTTCGGCGGGAAAGTCCTCGACCTTGGCCACGTGCTGGATGCCGGCGTTGTTCACGAGGATGTCGACGCGGCCGAACTTCGACGCGGCGAACTTCATCATGTCCTCGATCTGCGTGGGCTTGCTCATGTCGGCCCCGTGGTATTCGGCGCGAACGCCCAGCGCCTCGATCTGCGACCTTGGGGCCTCGGCGTCGCCGAAACCATTGAGCACGATGTTCGCGCCCTGCTGCGCGAGCGACTTGGCGATAGCCAGGCCGATGCCGCTTGTGGACCCCGTGACAAGCGCGGTTTTGCCTTTGAGCATGTAGATCAATCTCCGGATGAATTAGGATGCGACGAGACAATTATCCGCACCAGGACGACTTCGTTTTCATGACCGAACCGACGCTTCATTACGTGGCGTGCGACGACGCCCAAGGCGGCCATCGCATGGCCTATTGGCAATGGGGCGACGCACGCAGTGCGCACGTCGTCGTCTGCGTGCACGGCCTGACCCGGCAGGGGCGCGATTTCGACTTGCTGGCACAGGCCATCGTGGCACGCGCCGGCGGCAACGTGCGCGTGGTCTGCCCCGACGTGGTCGGGCGCGGACGCAGCGACTGGCTGCGCGATCCGTCCTTCTACCAGGTGCCCGTCTACGCGGCCGACATGGTGGCTCTGGTGGCGCAGCTGCATCGCGAACAGCCCATCGACACGCTCGACTACATCGGCACCAGCATGGGCGGGCTGATCGGCTTCGTGCTCGCGGGGCACAAGGAGCTGCCCCTGGCCCGGCCGATCCGCCGGTTCGTCCTGAATGATGTCGGCCCGACCATCGAGCCTGCTGCTGTGCAGCGCATCGGCGCCTACGTGGGCAAGAGCGGCCGCTACGAAAGCGTGCAGGCAGCGGCCGATGCCATGTGGGCGCTGTCGACCACTTTCGGGCCGCACACGCCGGAACAATGGCTGGCGTTGTCGCGGCACATGGTTGTGCCGGCGTCCCGGCGCACGGCCGACGGCTCGGCCAAGGTCGAGGCAAGCGGCGAGGAGGGCAGTGAAGAGGGCGGCTGGCTGTTGCACTACGACCCCGCCATCGGCGTGGCTCTGCGGGCCATCACTCCCGAGGCCGCGGCGCAGGGCGGCGCGATCATGTGGGGCCTGTACGACGCCATCGAGGCGCGCACGCTCATCACGCGCGGCGCCGTGTCCGATCTGCTGTCGCGCGAAACCGCGCAAGCGATGACGCAGCGCGGCCCGCACGCCGCGCTGGTCGAGTTCGAAGGCGTGGGCCATGCGCCGACCTTCGTCGACCCCGCACAGATCGCCGTCGTCACCCGCTTCCTCTTCGATTGAGTGAAGAAGCGTGAAGCGCGATTCCTCGAGCCTCCAGACGGCGCCCGTGACCGACGCGGCCATGGTCGACTATCCGTTGTCCGCCGCAACAGCCGAGCGCTCGCCGGTGATGGAGAACATGCTGGCGCGTGCGCGCGCATTCGCCGAGCCGCTGATTGCCGATGAGAAGCTGGACACGGGCGAAAACACGCTCGCGCATGCCGATGCGGTGGCCGCCATCGTCGCGAAGATGGGCGGTTCCGAGGCGATGCAGGCGGCGAGCTACCTGGTCTATGCCTGCCAGCACCTGAACCGTCCGCAGGAAGTGATCGCCAAGGTGTTCGGCGACAACTTCGCGGCGCTCGCCGTCGAGACGACCAAGCTGGTGCGCGTGCAGGAACAGGCGCGCTCGGCCTCGCAGGGGAACCACGCCGAAGGCGCGGGCGCGCAAACGGAAAACGTGCGCAAGATGCTGCTGGCGTTCTCGCGCGACTTGCGCGTGGTGATGCTGCGGCTGGCTTCGCGCCTTCAGACCCTGCGGCATGCGGCGGCAAGCAAGCAGCCGGCGCCCGAAGGTGTGGCGCGGGAGTCGCTGCAGGTGTTCGCGCCGCTGGCCAACCGGCTGGGCATCTGGCAGGTGAAGTGGGAGATCGAGGATCTTTCTTTCCGCTTCCTCGAGCCCGAAACCTACAAGCTGATCGCGCGGCTGCTCGACGAGAAGCGCATCGAGCGCGAAGGGCACGTCGAGCAACTGCGCTCGCAACTGGAGCGCGAACTGCAGGCCGAGGGCGTCAAGGCCACGGTGCAGGGGCGGCCCAAGAACATCTACAGCATCGTCAAGAAGATGCGCGGCAAGTCGCTCGACTTCGCGCAGGTCTTCGACATCCTCGCGCTGCGCGTGGTGGTGCCCGACGTAAAGGACTGCTATGCGGCGCTGGCCTGGGTGCATTCGCACTTCCAGCCCATCGACGAGGAGTTCGACGACTACATCGCGCGGCCGAAGCCCAACGGCTATCAGTCCCTGCACACCGTGGTGCGCGAGCTGGTCGACGGCAAGCCGGGCAAGCCCATCGAGATCCAGATCCGCACCGAGGAAATGCACGACCATGCCGAGCACGGCGTGGCCGCGCATTGGGCCTACAAGGAAGCTGGCCACAAGGGCTATGCGGGCGTGTGGGCGAGCGGCGAGTACGACGCCAAGATCGCGGTGCTGCGGCAACTGCTGGCGTGGGAGCGCGATCTGTCCGGCGGGCTGCAGGGGCAGGGCCTGTTCGACGACCGCATCTACGTACTGACGCCCGATGCGGCGATCGTCGAGCTGCCGCAAGGTGCGACGCCGGTCGACTTTGCGTACACCGTGCACACGACGCTGGGCCATCGCTGCCGCGGTGCGCGTGTCGACGGCGCGATGGTGCCGCTGAACACGCCGCTGTCGAACGGGCAGACGGTCGAGATCATCGCCGCCAAGGAAGGCGGGCCGTCGCGCGACTGGCTCAACGCCGAGCTTGGTTATCTCGCCAGCCATCGTGCGCGCGCGAAGGTGCGCGCATGGTTCAACGCGCAGATCACGCACGAGACTGTGGCGCGTGGGCGCGAGGCGGTCGAGAAGCTGCTGCAGCGAGAAGGCAAGACGGCGGTGCGGCTGGAAGACCTGGCTTCGCAGCTGGGCTTCAAGTCGGCGGACCATCTGTTCGAAGTCGTCGGCAAGGACGAGTTCTCGCTGCGCAACATAGAGACGCTGTTGCGTCCGCCGGAGCCGGCGCCTGGGCCGGACGACGGCGTGCTCATCAAGAAGGCGCGCGGCAGCGAGAAGTCGGGCAAGGGCGGCGTGCTGGTGGTTGGCGTGTCTTCATTGATGACGCAACTGGCCAAGTGCTGCAAGCCGGCGCCGCCGGATGCGATTCGCGGCTTCGTCACGCGCGGGCATGGCGTCAGCGTTCACCGCAGCGATTGCAGCAACTTCCGCACGATGGCGGCCAAGGATGGCGAGCGCGTCATCGATGTCGAGTGGGGTGCTCCCAAGAAGGGGGGCGACGTACCCGTATATGCGGTGGACGTGGCCGTGGAAGCGGCCGACCGCCAGGGTCTGCTGCGCGATATCTCCGATGTCTTTGCGCGCGAGAAGATGAACGTCATCGGCGTGCAGACGCAATCGATCAAGGGCACGGCGTGGATGACGTTCACTGTTGAGATCGCCGACGCCGCGCGGCTCACGCAGGTGCTTGGCGTGGTCACTGCAGTAATTGGTGTGCGATCTGCACGTCGTCGCTAAAAAGTGCCATTTCTCCTGCTACAATAGCTGCTTCTCGGACACATCCTTAGGCGCGTAGCTCAGCTGGTTAGAGCACCACCTTGACATGGTGGGGGTCGTTGGTTCGAGTCCAATCGCGCCTACCAATTTTCCCTCTGAAGAAGACCAGTCTTCAGGCCCACAGGGAAAATTTGAAAACTGCAGCTGCCTAGAAAAGCAGCCTGCAACTTTTCTTTCTTGCCGCCGTGATGGCACCCTCAATTCATCTCGCACAGATCCGACATCAGCGTTCGGATGTTTGCGTCATGCAGTCTGGTTTTGGAAGACCTCGGCCTTGTTGTTGTGCTACCTTGAGGGCTCTGAAATTTCATTCCAATTTTCTTGATTAGCGATCCGATACATACGCGATCAACGCTGGTTGATCCGGCTCATGGCGAGAAACGTCTCGCGGCGCTGATGAGGCAGGCTCCTCTCGAGTTTGCACGCGCTGTCTACGGCATCAACGACCACTCGAGCGGCCGCACCGACACCATGGCCGCACGCGAGGTGGCGCGTGCACAACGCCAGGGTATGCCGGTGACCGAAGAGCGGGCTGAACAGCGTGCGCGCGCCTATCTGCCTACCGCCGGGCAGGAGCACTGCCCGCGCTGCTGGGTTGTCTACGGGCAGAAGAATCCGCTGCGTTTTCGTGATACCGCCGCAGAGCGGCCCGAAACCGCGCTCTGCCACGCGTGCGGCGCGGAGTACGCAACATCGCCGGATTGAACAATGTGCGGCGCGCGGTCAGGGTAAACCTTGTCGCGATGCAGCAAAACGGCTCCCTAGAATCATCCGATGACATGGGCGTCCATGTGAAGGAGTCCGCAGTGCAGAGCAAGAAGTCCGGGGTCAAGCCGGTGCAGCGTGTGATCAAGAAATACCCCAACCGAAGGCTCTACGACACCGAGACATCGACGTACATCACCTTGACCGAGGTGAAGCAGCTGGTCATCCAGAATGCGCAGTTCGTGGTGCGCGACGCCAAGACCGGCGACGACCTCACGCGCAGCATCCTGCTGCAGATCATTCTCGAAGAAGAGGCGGGCGGCGCGCCGATGTTCACCGAGCAGGTGCTGGCCAACATCATTCGCTTCTACGGTCAGGCGATGCAGGGGTACATGGGGCCGTATCTCGAGAAGAACATCCAGGCCATGACCGAAGTACAGGCGCAGTTGGCCGACAAGGCCGAGGGCCTGACGCCCGAGATGTGGTCGCGCTTCATGACCATGCAGTCGCCGATGCTGCAGGGGCTGATGGGCAACTACGTCGAGCAGTCCAAGAACGTTTTCCTGCAGATGCAGGAGCAGATGCAGAAAAACACCGAGCAGGTATTGGGGGCCTTTGGCATCAAGCGTCCGTGAGTACCGCCCGATCGCCGTAAGTCGAAGGTTTTTCGAAGGGCGCCCGGCCGTCGCCGATAGCTGGGACAATAGAGGCATATGAGCGAAGTTGCCTCCCCCGAACGAACGGCCACGCCGACCGCCCCCAAGGTCGGATTCGTGAGCCTGGGCTGCCCCAAGGCCCTTACCGATTCCGAATTGATCCTGACCCAGCTGAGTGCCGAGGGTTATCAGACCGCCAAGACCTTCGAAGGTGCCGATCTCGTGATCGTCAACACCTGCGGCTTCATCGACGATGCCGTGAAGGAGAGCCTGGACACCATCGGCGAAGCGCTGGCCGAGAACGGCCGCGTCATCGTCACGGGTTGCCTGGGTGCCAAGACCGGCGACCAAGGCGGCAACCTGGTGCGCCAGATGCATCCGAGCGTGCTGGCCGTTACCGGCCCTCATGCCACGCAGGAGGTGATGGATGCGGTGCATGCGAACCTGCCCAAGCCGCACGACCCGTTCATCGACCTGGTGCCCAACACCTTCGGCGTTGCCGGCCTCAAGCTGACGCCGCGGCACTACGCCTACCTGAAGATCAGCGAAGGTTGCAACCACCGGTGCACCTTCTGCATCATCCCGTCGATGCGCGGCGACCTCGTGTCGCGGCCTGTCGGCGATGTGCTGGGCGAAGCCAAGGCCCTGTTCGAGGGCGGCGTGAAAGAGCTGCTCGTGATCAGCCAGGACACCTCGGCCTACGGCGTCGACGTGAAGTACCGCACCGGTTTCTGGGACGGCAAGCCGGTCAAGACCCGCATGCTCGAACTGGTGCGCACGCTCGGTGAGATCGCCGAGCCGTACGGCGCCTGGGTTCGCTTGCACTACGTGTACCCGTACCCGAGCGTGGATGAAGTCATTCCGCTGATGGCGAGCGGACAGGTGCTGCCGTATCTCGACGTGCCGCTTCAGCACAGCCACCCCGATGTGCTCAAGCGCATGAAGCGCCCGGCCAGCGGCGAGAAGAACCTCGAGCGTCTTGCGCGTTGGCGCGAGGTGTGCCCGGAGCTCGTGGTCCGCAGTACCTTCATCGCCGGCTTTCCTGGCGAAACCGAACAGGAATTCGAGCATCTGCTCGACTTCATCCGCGAAGCCGAGATCGATCGTGCCGGTTGCTTTGCCTACAGCCCGGTCGAAGGCGCCACTGCCAACGACATTCCGGGCATGCTGCCCGAACCGGAGCGCGAAGCGCGCCGTGCCCGCTTCATGGAAGTGGCGGAGGCTGTGTCGATCGCCAAGCTCCAGCGTCGCATCGGTTCGACCATGCAGGTGCTGGTCGATTCGGCGTCGGGCCTGGGCCGCAAGGGTGGAGTGGGGCGCACGTACGCCGATGCGCCGGAGATCGATGGCACCGTGCGCCTGCTGCCGCCCGAGAAGATCAGCAAGACGCTGAAGGTCGGCGAGTTCACGCGCGCGCGCATCGTGGGCGCCGAAGGCCACGACCTGATCGCCCTGCCGATTTGATGCAGATTCGAACGGACAAGAAAAAAGCCACCGGAGACCGGTGGCTTGTTTCGGAACACGACCTGGCGGGGGTCAGTGTGAATTTGGTGCCCAGAAGAGGACTCGAACCTCCACGATGTTACTCGCTAGTACCTGAAACTAGTGCGTCTACCAATTCCGCCATCTGGGCGTTCTCTGCTTTTCAGCAAAGACTGCGATTATATACACAGATTCGGCGCAACCTTTTTGGCCAGTCGAAATTTTTGCGCCTGCATGGTTCTGCCCATGTGGACGGTGTGTTGCCGAACACGGGCGAGCGTGTTCGTGCGCGCGAGGTCGGTGTCCGTGGGGGCAATCTCGTGAACGCGTCGCGTGTCACGCAGATGCGAGCGACCATGAAAAAAGCCACCGGAGGCCGGTGGCTTGAATCGAATGACCTGGTAAAGGTCTGTTTAAACTTGGTGCCCAGAAGAGGACTCGAACCTCCACGATGTTACTCGCTAGTACCTGAAACTAGTGCGTCTACCAATTCCGCCATCTGGGCCCACGTAGTTGCAGAAGCAACTGCGTTTTGAATTTCAGGAAAGAAGGAGATCATATCAAAAATAATGGCACTTCCAGCGGCTTGCTGGACGAATTCGAAGGAACTGTTCAAGGACATCGCGACGGGCACGGCTTCGTGCAGCGTGATGACGGTGAAGCAGACATTTATTTGCCGCCGAACGAGATGCGCGCGGTGCTGCACAAGGACCGCGTCAAGGCGCGCGTGGTGCGGCAAGACCGGCGTGGCCGCCCCGAGGGGCGCGTGGTCGAGATCGTCGAGCGCCCCGAGCAGCCGATCATCGGCCGCCTGCTGCATGAAGGCGGCATCTGGCTCGTTGCGCCGGAAGACAAGCGGTACGGCCAGGACGTACTGATCCCCAAGGGTGCGACCGGCCCCGCGAAGGTGGGCCAGGTCGTGGTCGTGCAGCTCACGGAACCGCCGGCGCTGTTCGGCCAACCCGTGGGCCGAGTGAAAGAAGTGCTGGGCGAGATCGACGACCCCGGCATGGAGATCGAGATCGCCGTGCGCAAGTACGGCGTGCCGCACGAGTTCTCCGCGGAGTGCCTGGCCGAAGCCAGGGCGCTGCCTGAAAAGGTCCGCCCCGCCGACAAGAAGGGGCGCGTCGACCTCACCGACGTTCCGCTCGTCACCATCGATGGCGAAGACGCGCGCGACTTCGACGATGCCGTGTACTGCGAGCCCGCGAAGGTGGGCCGTGGCAAGGGCTGGCGCCTGCTGGTCGCGATTGCCGACGTGAGCGCCTATGTGCAGACCGGTTCGGGCATCGACATCGACGCCTACGACCGCGCCACCAGCGTCTACTTCCCGCGCCGCGTCATCCCGATGCTGCCGGAGAAGCTGTCGAACGGCCTCTGTTCGCTCAACCCCGAGGTCGAGCGCCTGTGCATGGTGTGCGACATGCTGGTCGCGGCCGACGGCGAGATATACGCCTACCAGTTCTATCCCGCCGTGATGTTCAGCCACGCGCGTTTCACGTACACCGAAGTGGCCGCCATCCTCGGCAACACGCGCGGCCCCGAAGCCGCCAAGCGCAAGGACCGCGTCAAGGACCTGCTGAACCTTGCCGACGTCTACAAGGCCCTGCTCAAGCAGCGCGGCAAGCGCGGCGCGGTCGACTTCGAAACCACCGAGACGCAGATCATCTGCGACGACGCCGGCCGCATCGAGAAGATCGTGCCGCGCACGCGCAACGAAGCGCACCGCCTGATCGAAGAAGCGATGCTCGCGGCCAACGTCTGCAGCGCCGACTTCATCGCCGAAGGCAAGCACCCGGGCCTGTTCCGCGTGCACGAAGGCCCGACGCCCGAGAAGAAGGAAATCCTGCGCGGCTACCTGAAGGCGATGGGCGTGGGCCTGAGCATCACCGACGACCCCAGGCCGGGTGAATTCCAGGCGATCGCCGAGGCCACCAAGGAGCGGCCGGACGCGCAGCAGATCCACACGATGCTGCTGCGTTCGATGCAGCAGGCGATCTACACGCCGATCAACAGCGGCCACTTCGGCCTCGCTTACGAGGCATACACGCACTTCACGAGCCCGATCCGGCGCTACCCTGACTTGCTGGTCCACCGCGTGATCAAGGCCATCCTCGGCAAGACGCGCTACCAGCTGCCGATGCTGCCGACCCCCGGCGAGGCGCATGCCAAGCTGGCGAAGCGGCTCGCTTCGCGCGTGAAGGCGCCGACCAACAAGCCGCAGAAGGCCACCGTCGCGCCCAGCAAGGAAGTGCTGGCATGGGAGGCCGCGGGCCTGCATTGCAGCGCCAACGAGCGCCGTGCCGACGAGGCCAGCCGCGACGTCGAGGCCTGGCTCAAGTGCAAGTACATGCGAGAGCACCTCGGCGAGGAGTACGGCGGCGTGGTCACCGCTGCCACCACATTCGGCATCTTCGTCACGCTCGATGCGATGTACGTCGAAGGGCTGGTGCACATCACCGAGCTCGGCGGCGAGTACTTCAAGTTCGACGAGATGCGCCAGGAACTGCGCGGCGAGCGCACCGGCATCCGCTATGCCATCGGCACGCGGGTGCGGGTGCAGGTGAGCCGCGTCGACCTGGACGGCCGCAAGATCGACTTCCGCCTCGTGCGCGAAGGCGAGGAGCTCACGGCGCGCGCCATGAAGGACAAGGGCGTGGGATCGTCGGGCGTGCCGGTCAAGGCGTCGGCCAAGCGCGGCAGCCGCCACAAGGCGGCGGAGGCCGGCGGCGTCGGCGAGCCACGCCTGGAGCGAGGTGCTTCGGCGCCGGCCGGGCCGCAATCGGCGATGCAGGCTTTCAAGTCTGCGGTGAAGAAGGCCGCCAACAAGATGAAGGGGCGCAAGCCGCGCCGCTGATGACTTGCCGCATGAACCATCGACAACCTCAAGAAAGAAAGAGACAGACAGCATGAGCGCTGAAGACAACAAGGGCCGCATCGCCATCGTCACGGGGGCGGGTTCCGGCATCGGCCGCGCCGCGGCGCTGGCACTGCTGGGCGACGGCTGGAGCGTGGCGCTGGCCGGGCGCCGGCTGGAGCCGCTGGAGCAGGTCGCCGAAGAGTCGGGCGCCGGTGCGCGCGCCTTCGCCGTGCCCACCGACGTGGCCAAGGCCGATTCGGTGCAGGCCTTGTTCGCAGCGACGGTCGAGCGCTTCGGGCGTGTCGACCTGCTGTTCAACAACGCGGGTGTCGGCAACCCGCCCGGCCCCTTCGAGGACTGGACGCCGGAGCAATGGCAGGGCGTGGTCGACATCAACCTGACGGGCATGTTCTTCTGCATCCAGCAGGCGTTCCGCACGATGAAGGCGCAAACGCCGATGGGCGGCCGCATCATCAACAACGGCTCCATCTCCGCCACCGCGCCGCGGCCCAATTCGGCGGCCTACACGGCGACCAAGCATGCGGTGGAAGGGCTCACCAAGACCGCGTCGCTGGACGGCCGCAAGTACGACATCGCGGTGGGGCAGGTCGACGTGGGCAACGCGATGACCGAACTGGCCGCGCGCATGGCCAAGGGCGTGCCGCAGGCCAACGGCGAACTCGCGATCGAGCCGCTGATCGACGTGAAGATCGTCGGCCAGTCGGTGCTCTACATGGCGAACCTGCCGCTGGAAGCGAACGTGCTGTTCCACACCATCATGGCGACGAAGATGCCCTTCGTCGGGCGCGGCTAAGCAAAGAGCCGCGTCAGGCGGGCGCGCGGCGGGCCAGAGTGCCTGCCGTGAGCGGGGCGGCGTTGGCCGGCCAGGTGTCGGCGATGTGGCCGTGTTGCCAGACGGCTTCGCAGGCCGCCTCGAAGGCGGGGCGACCGGCCGCCAGTGCGGCCCCGATCATGCCGGCCAGCACGTCGCCAGTCCCGGCAGTGGCCAGCGCGGCGTTGCCTGTCAGGTTGATGGCTGGAGGCGCGCCGCTTGCGTCCGAAACCACCGTCCCCGATCCCTTGAGCACCGCGACCACGCCAAAGCGTGACGCAAGCTGCCGCGCCGACGCTAGCCGGTCGGCCTGGATGTCGGCGGCCGTGCACCCCAGCAGGCGCGCCGCTTCGAGCGGATGCGGCGTGATCACGGTGGGCAATCCGTCTTTTCCGCGCGATGCGAGTCGTGCCTGCAGCGCGCCGTCGGCCGCGACGGCGTTGAGTGCATCCGCATCGAGCACCAACGCGGCGGCTGTCGCCAGCACGCGCGGCAGAAGTTCGCGCACGGCTTCGCCGCCGCCGCAACCGCAGACGGCGGTCATTCCCGACAGGTCGAGCGAGCGGGCGTCGCGCAGCATCAGTTCTGGCTGCGAGGTGTCGACGACGGCCGCGCCGGGGTCGAGCAGGCCGACGAACACCCGGCCCGCGCCGGCATGCAGCGCGGCCGATCCTGCCAGCAGCGCCGCGCCCGCCATGCCGGACGCTCCGCCGATCACGGCGACATCGCCGTAGCTGCCCTTGTGCGAGGCATGCGCGCGCGGCTGTGCCTTCGGCGTGCCGGTCAGCACCGCTGCTGGCTGATCCGTGACGTGGCTGCAGCCGAGATCGTCGAACCAGGTGATGCCTGCCGCGTCGCGCCCTTGTGCGGTGAAGAGGCCGGGCTTCAGCGTGAGAAAGGTGATGCAGTGGCGTGTGGAGGCGTTCGTGCGGGCGGCGTCTTTCGGCAGCACGCCGGTGTCCGCGTTCAGCCCTGACGGCACATCGACGCTGAGCACCGGCTGCGCGCTCGCATGCATCTGCCGGAGCCATTCGGCCATCGTGCCTTGGGGTGGCCGCGTGGAGCCGATGCCGAGCAGCGCATCCATGGCGAGTTCGTAGGCGCTCGGCGGGTTCTGCGCAAAGGCGACGCCCGCGTCGCGGGCGCGTTGCAGCGATGTTTTGGCATCCGGCGGCAGCCGGCTTTCGTCCCCGGCGAACGTGACCACGGGAAAGAAGCCCCGATGACGCAATTGCGCCGCCGCCTCGAAACCGTCTCCGCCGTTGTTGCCCGGTCCGCACGCCACCCATATGGTTCGCGCATGGGGTGCGATGGCCATTGCGAGCCGGGCGGCTGCGAGGCCGGCACGCTGCATCAGCGCGTGAGCGGGCAGGGCGGCTGCCGCGGCCTGTTCGATGCGGCGTGTGGCGGCGATGTCGAACAGGTTTGCGGCGGTGGCGGGTGTGATGCGTTGCATCGATCCATTGTGCCGCTGCGTTGCCTCCCTATCATGGGCGGATGAACTTCAAGAGCGTCGCGTGGGTGCTCGCCCTGCTTGTCGCAGGGCTCGCCTTTTTCCTTGCCGCGACCGTTGCCTGGATCGCCGGATTGGCATGGGTACTGGCACTGCTGGGTGCCGTGTGGGGCGTCTTCCTGCTGGCCCAACTGAAGCGCTGGGTGCCGTTGAGGGATGTGGCATGGGCCGCCAATGTCGGCATCGGCATCAGCGTGATCCGCTGGTTCGATCTGCCGGCTGGAAGCGTTTCTGGGCTGGCGCGGTTGGCCCTGTTCGGTGCCGGTGCGATGTGCCTGGTGTTCTTTGCGCTGATCGGCCCCGGCTTGCTGGGATGGATCGCGGAGCGCGTGCGGCCGCCGCCGGAGCCCGAGCTTCCCGTCGAGCAGCCCGCAAGCCCCGAGCGCCTGCGCCGCTGGGATCCTAAAGACTGAGCCGCTCGACGCCGAGCCCTTCGAGGTCGATTCCCGGGTCCTGGCCCGCGATCAGGTCGCCCAGCACGCGGGCGCTGCCGCACGACAGTGCCCAGCCGCTCGATCCGTGGCCGAGGTTGAGCCATACGCCCGGGATGCCGCTGGCGCCCAGCACCGGCGGTCCGTCCGGCAGCATCGGCCGTGCGCCTTTCCATTGCTGCACGCCCGACTGCAGGGTTGCCGCACCCGGGAACCAGTCGTGCAGCACCTTGTAGAGCAACTGCACCGAGGCCGGGTTCATCGTGTCCAGCGAGCCGCCGATCTCGGCGCTGCCGGCCACGCGCACGCGCTGGCCCAAGCGGGAGATGGCGACCTTGTAGCGCTCGTCCATCACCGCGCTGCGCGGGGCATTGAGCGGCTCGCGCACCGGTGCGCTGACCGAATGCCCGTAGACCGGCGCCATCGGGATGCGCAGGCCCAGCGGACGCAGCAGCGCGGCCGAGGCCAGGCCGGCGCACACGACGATGGCGTCGTAGCGCACCGGATCCGACCCGCTGGCCAGCGAGAGCGAAGTGGGCGCGGCGCGGCTCAGCGGTGCGATGTCGCAGTTGAAATGAAACTGCGCGCCCAGCGCCTCGGCCTCCCACTTGAGCAGCAGCGCGAACTGGCGGCAGTTGGCCACCTCGTCTTCCGGCAGGTGGATGGCGCCCACCAGCGGGGTTTCGGGGTTGAGCGCGGGCTCGATCAGCCGGGTCTCGTCGGCATCGATTTCCTTGAAGACGCTTCCGGCCGCGCGCAGCACGTCGAGCCCGGGCTGGACCATCTTTTTCTCGCGCTTGGAGCGCAGCAGCACGAGGTAGCCGTCGCTGCGCTCGTAGCTCAGCTCGCGCGCCTCGGTCACTTCGTGCAGCCGGGTGCGGCTGTAGAAGGCCAGCCGCTGCATGCGGGCGCGGTTGGCGAGGTAGGTCTCGAGCTTGCAGGCCTTCTGCCAGCGCGACATCCAGCCGATGTCGCGCGAACTCAGGGGCCAGCGCAGCTTGATGGCGCCGTGCGAGGACAGCAGCGAGCGCAGCACTTTGCCGCGCATGCCGGGCGCGGCCCAGGGGGTGACGTATCCGGGGGCGACCACGCCCGCATTGGCGAAGCTGGCTTCTTCGGCGGCAGCGCCGCGGCGCTCGAACACGGTCACTTCATGGCCGTCGGAAACCAGTTCCCAGGCGGTGGTGACGCCGATGATGCCGGCGCCCACGATCGCGATTTTCATTGAATGTTCTAGATAAGAGAGACGGCGGACGCCCGTAGTATGGGCGAAGCCAGCTATTGATTCTGTAGCGTGCGCTCGATTTGCAGGGCTTGCGCCAGCACGGCGTCGTCGTGCAGCGCGGCATGCCACAGCATGAGGCCGACCGGCAGTTCGCCGGGGACGTGGCAAGGCAGCGAGACGGCGCAGCCGTCGAGCATGTTGACGATCGACGGATTGCGCAGCAGCAGCCCGTTGATGCGGAAGAACTCGTCGTCGCGCTCGGCGCCCGGGGCCACGCTGGCGATGGAGGGCGCGGTGATCGGCACCGTGGGCGACAGCACCGCGTCGAACGGCGCCAGTGCGGCTTCGACTCGGGCGATCCAGTCGCGGCGGGCATGGATCAGGTCGATGTATTCATGCGCCTTCATGCCGGCGCCGCGCAGGATGCGCTGGGCCACGCGCGGGTCGTAGCCCGCGCCGCTGCGTTCGAGCAGCAGCCGGTGCCAGGCGTGGGACTCGGCTGCCGAGAAACCGCCGGTGGCGTTGATGGTCGCCAGTTCTGCCAACTCGGGGAGCGCGATCTCTTCGATGCGGGCGCCGGCGGCGCGCAGCCTCTTCAACGAGCGCTCGAAGGCGGCGGCCACGGCGGGTTCGATGTCATCGAAGAACACGTTCTTCACCACGGCGATCCGGTAGGCGGCCAGGGGCGCATTGCCGGCCGTGACGCGCCGCGCGGCAAGGATTTCGTGTGCGGTGATGGCGTCGCGCACCGACCTTGTCATGGCGCAGACGGTGTCGAGCGTGGTCGAAAGCGGCAGCGCGCCATCGGCGGGCGTGAGGCGGGCGGTGTTCTTGAACCCGACGATGCCGTTCAGCGCCGCCGGAATGCGGATCGAGCCGCCCGTGTCGGAGCCCAGGCCGATGAACGCGGCGCCGCTGGCCACCGAAACCGCGGCGCCTGACGACGAGCCGCCCGGAATGCGGGGCGTGGCGGCGTCGCTCACGTTGGCGGGCGTGCCGTGGTGCGGATTGACGCCGACGCCGGAGAAGGCGAACTCCGTCATGTTGGTACGTCCGGTCAGTACGCCGCCCGCGGCGCGCAGCCGCGCCACGGCGAGGGCGTCGGCGCTGGCCGCTGGTGCATGCGACAGCACCACCGAGCCGGCAGGTGTGGGCTGGCCCGCGATGTCGAACAGGTCCTTGCTGGTGAAGGCAAGCCCGGCAAGCCGGGTTTCGGTGCCGACGCCGGCAACGGCCTGGCGAGCCTCGTCGAACATCGTGCGGGTGAAGACATGCGCGCAGGCCGCCGACTGCGAGACGTCGATGGCGCGCTCCAATTCGGTGCGTGCATCGGAGCCACCTGCCAGGAGGGAGAGACGGGTGGCGTGGAGGTCGTTCATGGGTAGGGCTGCGGTGCCGCGTGGACGGCTCGGTTCAGGAAAGGGGCAGAGTGGCCGTGCTATACTCTTTGGGTTTCGCTGGTTGAGCAACGGCTCCCGTTGCATCCAGTCAAACACATCCGCAAACCGGCCCAATCAAGGTGTTGTGACTCCATCCAAGAGAGCACAAAACGGGCTGGATTTTAGACCCAACCTTTGGAGTAATTTCAATGTCTACCACCATGCGCGAAATGCTGGAAGCCGGTGTCCACTTCGGTCACCAAACCCGCTTCTGGAACCCCAAGATGGCCCCGTTCATCTTCGGTCACCGCAACAAGATTCACATCATCAACCTGGAAAAGTCGCTCCCGATGTTCCAGGATGCGATGAAGTACGCCAAGCAACTCACGGCCAACCGCGGCACCATCCTGATGGTCGGCACGAAGCGCCAAGCCCGTGAAATCGTGGCTGCCGAAGCCCGCCGCGCCGGCGTGCCTTTCGTCGACACCCGCTGGCTCGGCGGCATGCTGACCAACTTCAAGACCGTCAAGACCTCGATCAAGCGTCTGAAGGACATGAAGGCTCAGCAAGAAGCGGGCCTCGACTCGCTGAGCAAGAAGGAGCAACTGACCTTCTCGCGCGAAATCGAGAAGCTCGAAAAGGACATCGGCGGCATCCAGGACATGATCGCTCTGCCCGATGCCATCTTCGTGATCGACGTGGGCTTCCACAAGATCGCCGTGGCTGAAGCCAAGAAGCTCGGCATTCCGCTGATCGGTGTGGTCGACTCCAACCACTCGCCCGAAGGCATCGACTACGTGATCCCCGGTAACGACGACTCGTCGAAGGCCGTCACGCTGTACGCCCGCGGCATCGCCGACGCCATCATCGAAGGCCGCAACAGCGCCACCGGTGACGTGGTCAAGGCCATCGCCGAAGGCGGCAGCGACGAATTCGTCGAAGTCGAAGAAGGCGCTTCGGCCTGATCGGCGCGCTCGCGAGCCTGAAGAAGGGGCTTTGGTGCCCCTTTTTTTTAACCTGATTTTTGGATTTACGGAGATACACAAATGGCTGCAATCACCGCAAGCATGGTCGGCGAACTGCGCGCGAAGACCGACGCGCCCATGATGGAATGCAAGAAGGCCCTGACGGAGGCTGACGGCAACATGGAAAAAGCCGAAGAGCTGCTGCGCATCAAGCTCGGCAACAAGGCTGGCAAGGCATCGGGCCGCATCACCGCCGAAGGCGTGGTCACGGCTTTCGTCGACGGCGCTGCCGGCGGCATGATCGAAATCAACTGCGAAACCGACTTCGTCACCAAGAACGACAGCTTCCTGGCCATGGCCAACGCTGCCGCGATGCTGGTCGCCAGGAACAACCCCGCGGACATCGCCGCCCTGAGCGCACTGGCCTATGAGCAGGACGGTTTCGGTCCCACGCTCGAAGACGTGCGCAAGGGCCTGATCGGCAAGATCGGCGAGAACATGAGCTTCCGCCGCTTCAAGCACTTCACGGGCAACGGCAAGCTGGCTTCGTACCTGCACGGCACGCGCATCGGCGTGATGGTCGAGTTCGAAGGCGACGACACCTCGGCCAAGGACGTCGCGATGCACATCGCCGCCATGAAGCCGGTCGCCATCCAGGCTTCCGACGTGCCTGCCGACCTGATCGAAAAGGAACGCGCAGTTGCCAAGGGCAAGGCCGACGAAGACCGCAAGACGGCCGAAGCCGAAGGCAAGAAGCCGCAGCCGGACGACATCGTTGCCAAACGCATCGAAGGCGGCGTGCAGAAGTTCCTGAAGGAAGTCTCGCTGCACAACCAGCCGTTCGTGAAGAACGACAAGCAGACCGTCGAGCAGATGCTCAAGGCCGCCAACACCACGATCAAGGGCTTCACCCTGTACGTGGTCGGCGAAGGCATCGAGAAGAAGGTCGACGACTTCGCCGCCGAAGTGGCCGCGCAAGTTGCCGCTGCCAAGGCCGCTGCCTGATCCAGCCGCCATACAAGCGGCGGTGCGCGAACGCGTGCCGCCGCTTTTTCACCGCTACGTTTTACACTCGCCCCCGCCAACTCAAGGAAATTGCCCATGTCTGATGCCCGCCCAGCCCACAAGCGAATCTTGTTGAAGCTGTCGGGAGAGGCGTTGATGGGCGACGACGCTTTCGGCATCAACCGCGCCACCATCGTCCGCATGGTCGAGGAAATCGCCGAAGTGGTGAACATGGGTGTCGAGGTGGCCGTGGTCATCGGCGGCGGCAACATCTTCCGCGGCGTCGCGGGAGGCTCCGTCGGCATGGACCGCGCCACTGCCGACTACATGGGCATGCTGGCCACCGTGATGAACGCGCTGGCGCTGGCCGACACCATGAACAAGCAGAACCTGGTGGCCCGGGTGATGTCCGCCATTGCCATCGAGCAGGTGGTCGAGCCCTATGTGCGCCCCAAGGCCCTGCAGTACCTCGAAGAGGGCAAGGTCGTGGTGTTCGCCGCCGGCACGGGCAACCCGTTCTTCACCACCGACACGGCTGCCGCGCTGCGCGGCGCCGAAATCGGCGCCGAGCTGGTGCTCAAGGCGACGAAGGTCGATGGTGTATACACCGCCGACCCCAAGACCAACCCCAATGCAACACGCTACGCCACGCTGACTTTCGACGAGGCGATCGCGCAAAATCTCGGCATCATGGACGCCACGGCCTTCGCGCTGTGCCGCGACCAGAAGCTGCCGATCAAGGTGTTCTCGATCTTCAAGAACGGCGCGCTCAAGCGTGTCGTGATGGGCGAGGACGAGGGCACGCTGGTGCATGCCTAGGAGTATTTGAGATGACCATTGCAGACATCCGCAATGCGACCGACGCGAAGATGAATCAGTCGCTCGCCGCATTCCAGAACAACCTCACCAAGATCCGCACGGGCCGCGCCAACTCGGCGCTGCTCGATTCGATCCACGTCGAGTACTACGGCTCGCAAGTGCCGCTTAGCCAGGTGGCCAACGTGTCGGTGCTCGATTCGCGCACCATCAGCGTCCAGCCCTGGGAAAAGGGCATGGGCGCCAAGATCGAGAAGGCCATCCGCGAAAGCGACCTGGGCCTGAACCCCGCCTCGATGGGCGACCTGATCCGCGTGCCGCTGCCCGCCATGAGCGAAGAGCGCCGCAAGGAAATGACCAAGCTGGTCCGCAACGAAGGCGAAAGCGCCAAGATCGCCACGCGCAACCTGCGCCGCGATGCGAACGAGTCGGTCAAGAAGCTGGTCAAGGACAAGCTGGCGTCGGAAGACGACCAGAAACGCGCCGAAGCCGAGATCCAGAAGGTCACCGACCGCCACATCGCGGAAATCGACCGCCTGGTCGCGGCCAAGGAAGCGGAGATCATGGCCGTTTGAGGCCTGCCATGGCCTCGTCAACGCCGCGCAACCCGCATCACGTTGCCATCGTCATGGACGGCAACGGCCGTTGGGCGACGCGGCGCTTCCTGCCCCGGGTTGCGGGGCACAAACAGGGCGTCGAATCGCTGCGCCGGTGCGTCAAGGCCTGTGCTGACCGCGGCGTGGGCGTGCTCACGGTGTTCGCGTTTTCTTCCGAGAACTGGAACCGGCCCGTCGAGGAGGTTTCCGGACTCATGGAGCTGATGGTCGGTGCGCTCGCTCGCGAGGTGCCCCGGCTCAGCAGCGACGGCGTGCGGCTGTACTTCGTCGGCGAGCGCGGCGGCCTGTCGCCGAAGATGGTGAAGGGCTTGGTCGACGCCGAGGCCGCCACCGCGCACAACTCGCGCATGGTGCTCAACGTCTGCTTCAACTACGGCGGCCGGTGGGACATCGCTCAGGCCGCCGCCAAGCTGGCGGCGCAGGGTGAAGCCGTCACCGAGGAGAGCCTCGACCGGGCGATGGCGCTGGCCCATGTGCCCGACCCCGACCTGTTCATCCGCACGGGCGGCGAGCAGCGGTTGTCCAATTTCCTGCTCTGGCAGAGTGCCTATGCCGAGCTTTTCTTCAGCGACAAGCTGTGGCCGGAATTCGACGAGGCTGCGCTGGACGAGGCCATCGCCGCATTCCGAAGCCGCGAGCGTCGCTTCGGCCAAACCTCGGCACAGGTCTCGGCTCCGCAGAGCCAGACGGCCTGACCGCCCGACAACTTCTCGCATGCTCAAACAACGCATCCTCACGGCGATCGTGCTGCTCGCGATCCTGCTGCCGGCGCTGTTCTATCGAAACTACATCCCCTTTGCCTGCGTGATGCTGGTGCTGATCGGCGCCGCAGCCTGGGAATGGGGGCGCCTGAACGGCTATGGCCAGCGGCTGTCGGTGTTCCTGGGCATCGAGACAGTGGTGCTTTGCGCGCTGTCGTGGTGGCTGGGCCTGCTCGAGCAGTCGCTGGTGCTGATGTGGACCCTGGCCGGCGCTGCCTGGGTGCTGGGCGGGGCGCTGCTGCTTCGCGTGGCGGTACCGGGCTGGCCGCGGATTCCGCGCGGGCTGCGGCTGGTCGGTGGCCTGTTGGCGCTGTGGGTCGCGTGGCTGGCGGCGGTGCAGGCGCGCATGGTCGGCATCAACTTCCTGCTGTCCATCCTCGTGCTGGTTTGGGTGGCAGACGTGTTCGCCTATTTTGCCGGCCGGGCCTTCGGCCTCAAGTTCACCCGCAACAAGCTCGCTCCCGCGATCAGTCCCGGCAAGAGCTGGGAAGGCGTCTGGGGCGGCATGGTCGGCGTGGTGGTGCTGGCTTTTGCCTGGGTCTGGGCGGACAAGGCGACGGGCGCCACCGTCGCAAGCCTCTATACCCGGCTCAACGAGCGCGGCTGGTGGCTTCTGCTGCTCGGTGCGCTGTTTCTTGCGGCGATGAGCGTCGTGGGCGACCTCGTCGAATCGCTCATCAAGCGAAGCGCCGGCGCCAAGGACAGCAGCAAGCTGCTGCCGGGCCACGGCGGCGTGCTCGACCGCGTGGATGCCCTCTTGCCGGCGCTCCCCATTGCCATGATGCTGGCTTTCCTGTGAATACTCCCAAGCAACGCGTCACTGTGCTCGGTTCGACCGGTTCGGTCGGCGTCAGCACGCTCGACGTCATTTCGCGCCATCCCGAGCGTTTCGAGGTGTTCGCGCTCTCCGCCGCCACCAAGGTGGACGAACTGCTGGCCCAGTGCGCGCAGTTCTCGCCCCGTTTCGCCGTCATGGCGAGTGCACCGCATGCGGCGCTGCTGGCTGAAAAGATCAAGCGGAACAACCTGAAAACGGTTGTTCTCACTGACATTGATGCTCTTGAAAAGATAGCGTCTCACGAAGAGGTCGACGCCGTCATGGCCGCCATCGTCGGCGCAGCGGGCCTCGGGCCCTGCCTGGCCGCCGCGCGTGCCGGCAAGCGCCTGCTGCTGGCCAACAAGGAGGCGCTGGTCGTCGGGGGCGAACTGTTCATGCGTACGGTGCGCGAAGGTGGCGCCACGCTGCTGCCCATCGACAGCGAGCACTCGGCCATCTTCCAGTCGCTGCCCGAAGACCCGTCCACCTGGTCGCGGCGCATCGACAAGATCATCCTGACCGCCTCGGGTGGCCCATTCCGCACACGTGCGCCTGAGACGCTGGGCGCAGTGACGCCCGAGCAGGCTTGTGCCCACCCCAACTGGGTGATGGGGCGCAAGATCTCGGTCGACTCGGCCACGATGATGAACAAGGCGCTCGAAGTGATCGAGGCGCGCCACCTGTTCGGCGTCTCGCCCGAGCAGATCGAGGTCGTCATCCATCCGCAGAGCGTGGTGCACTCGATGGTCCAGTTCACCGACGCATCGGTCATCGCCCAGCTCGGTACGCCCGACATGCGGGTGCCGATCGCGGTCGGCCTGGCCTGGCCCGAGCGCATCGAGAGCGGCGCGGCACGGCTCGATTTCCGCCAGATGGCTTCGCTCACGTTCAATGCGCCCGATGCGGCGCTCTTTCCGGGCCTGGGCCTGGCCTGGCACGCATTGCGCGCAGCGCCGGGCACGACGGCCGTGCTCAACGCCGCCAACGAGGTCGCAGTCGAGGCATTCCTCGACCGGCGACTGCGCTTCGACCGCATTCATGCGGTCAACATGGAAACTTTGGAGACAGTCTCGCCCTCCAAGCCGGCATCGCTGGCCGACCTGCTGGCAATCGATGCCAGCGCCCGTGCGGCGGCCAATGCCGCGGCGCTGCGTTTCGCAGCCTGACGACAACCCCACTCTTACAGCCAGAGGACCCGGATGCTTACTGTCATAGCCTTTGTGGTCGCGCTCGGTGTCTTGATCGCGGTACACGAATACGGCCACTACCGTGTCGCCGTGGCCTGCGGCGTCAAGGTGGAGCGTTTTTCGGTCGGGTTCGGCAAGGCGCTGTTCCGCTGGCAGCCCAAGCGGCAGCATCCGGGGCAATCGACCGAGTTCGTCATCGGCGCATTCCCGCTGGGCGGCTACGTCAAGATGCTCGACGAGCGCGAAGGCCCGGTTGCCCCTGAAGAGCGCCATCGCGCCTTCAATACCCAGCCGCTGCGCTCGCGGGCGGCCATCGTCGCCGCGGGGCCTGTCGCCAACCTGCTGCTGGCCGTGGTGCTCTACACGGCGGTCAACTGGATCGGCGTGCAGGAACCTGTCGCCAAGCTGGGCCGCCCGGTGGCGGCCTCGATGGCCGAGGCCGCGGGCCTGCATGGCGGCGAATACATCACCCGGGCGGGCTTCGATGGCGATCTGTCGCCGGTTCAGTCCTTCGAGGACTTGCGCTGGCGCATGACGCGCGGCGCGCTCGACGGCCATGACCTGACGCTCGAAGTGGCGGGCGAGGGCGGCCGACCCGCGCGCACGCTGGTACTTCCCCTGAGCAGCCTCGAAACCCGGGATGCCGATCCGCAGATGTTCCGCAAGATCGGCGTGCTCGCTCCCCTGACCAAGCCGGAGATCGGCGAAGTCATGGCCGGCAGCGCCGCCGAGCGCGCCGGCCTGCGCAAAGGCGACGTGGTGCGTTCCATCGGCAATACCGCCATCGTCGACGGGCAGCAATTGCGCGAGGTGATCCGCGCCTCGGTGGACGCAGGCCAGCCGCTCACGCAGGCCTGGAAGATCGAGCGCGGCGGCCAGCCTCTCACGATCGACGTCAAGCCCGAGGTGCGGGAAGAGGGCGCCGCCAAGGTCGGCCGCATCGGGGCGTACGTGGGCGCCCCGCCGGAGATGGTGACTGTGCGCCAGGGGCCAGTCGACGGCGTGTGGCGCGGCGTGGTGCGCACCTGGGAGGTGTCGGCGCTGACCGTGCGGATGATGGCCAAGATGGTCATTGGTGAAGCTTCCCTGAAGAATTTGAGCGGTCCGCTCACCATTGCCGACTACGCCGGCAAGTCCGCCAGCCTTGGTTTCACGCAGTATCTCGTCTTCCTTGCGCTCATCAGCGTGAGCCTTGGCGTGCTCAATCTCATGCCGCTGCCGGTCCTCGATGGGGGGCACCTGATGTATTATCTTTGGGAGGGCCTGACCGGGAAAAGCGTCTCTGACGCCTGGATGGAACGGCTGCAGCGGGGCGGGGTTGCCCTGCTGCTGGTCATGATGTCGGTCGCACTCTTCAACGACGTCACGCGGCTCTTTGGTTAACTTTCTGCCGGCCCTTTCCGTGCCGGCTCAATTCACAGATGAACAAAAACTTCAATCGCTTTCGCCTGCGTAGCGTTGTCGCGGTGGTTGCCAGTGCGCTCGCCGCCACGGCTGCATGGGCCGTCGAGCCTTTCACGGTGCGTGACATCCGCGTCGAAGGCTTGCAACGCGTCGAAGCCGGCACGATCTTCGCGTCGCTGCCCCTGCGCGTAGGCGATACCTACAGCGACGAGCGCGGTTCGGCCGCGATCCGCGCGCTGTTCGAGCTGGGTTTGTTCAAGGATGTGCGCATCGACGTGAACGGCAACGTGCTGGTGGTGATCGTCGAAGAGCGGCCCACCATCGCCGATGTCGACTTCGTCGGCACCAAGGAATTCGACAAGGCCGCGCTGACGAAGGCGCTGCGCGAAGTGGGCCTGACCGACGGCCGTCCGTACGACAAGGCACTGACCGATCGCGCCGAGCAGGAGCTCAAGCGCCAGTACGTGAGCCGCAGCCTGTACAACGCGCAGGTCGTGACCACCGTCACGCCCATCGAGCGCAACCGCGTCAACCTGACGTTCACCGTCACCGAAGGCGAATCCGCCCGCATCCGCGAAGTGCACGTGGTGGGCAACAAGGCCTTCAGCGAATCGACGCTGCTGAGCCTGTTCGACCAGGACAGCGGCGGTTTCATGAGCTGGTACACGAAGTCGAACCAGTACTCGCGCGCCAAGCTCAACGCCGACCTCGAAACCCTGCGCTCGTACTACATCACGCGCGGCTACCTCGAGTTCCGCATCGATTCGACCCAGGTCGCCATTTCGCCGGACCGCAAGGACCTGACGGTGACGGTGAACATCACCGAAGGCGAGAAGTTCGTGGTGGCAGGCGTCAAGCTCGACGGCAACTACCTCGGCCGCGACGAGGAGTTCAAGTCGCTCATCACCATCAAGCCGGGCGAGCCCTACAACGGCGAGCAGGTCACGGAGACCACCAAGGCCTTCAACGACTATTTCGGCACCTTCGGCTACGCGTTCGCCCGCGTGCAGGCGCGTCCCGAAATCGACCGCGTGAACAACCGCGTCACGCTGACGCTGCAGGCCGAGCCTTCGCGCCGCGTGTACGTGCGCCGCGTGATGGTCGGCGGCAACAACAAGACCCGCGACGAAGTCATTCGCCGCGAGTTCCGCCAATACGAAGCTTCGTGGTACGACGGCGACAAGATCAAGCTGTCGCGCGACCGTGTCGACCGCCTGGGCTTCTTCACCGAAGTGAACGTCGAAACGCAGGAAGTGCCGGGTTCGCCCGACCAGGTGGACCTGACGGTCAACGTGGCTGAAAAGCCCACCGGCAGCTTGCAGCTGGGTGCCGGCTACTCGAGCTCCGACAAGGTCGCGCTGACCTTCGGCATCTCGCAGGAAAACGTGTTCGGCTCGGGTAATTTCCTGGGCGTGCAGGTCAACACCAGCAAGTACAACCGTACGCTGTCGCTGACGACGACCGATCCGTACTTCACCAAGGACGGCATCTCGCGCACGATCAGCGTGTACCACACCACGACGCGGCCGTACTCGACCTCGGAAGACGGCGACTACAAGCTCGTCAACCAGGGCGCCTCGATCCGCTTCGGTGTGCCGTTCAGCGAGATCGACACGGTGTTCTTCGGCATTGGTCTTGAGCGCTACGCGTTCGATCCGAACCGGTCGGCGATCTTCGCGGGCCTGTACACGCCGAATTCCTATCTCTCCTACTTCCAGTGCAAGAAGGATGCGACCGGATTCTTCGTGCTCGGCTGCGACCAGAAGAGCGTCTGGGGTGTTCCGCTGACCGTCGGCTGGGGCCGCGACAGCCGCGACAGCGCGCTGACCCCGACCACGGGCCGCATGCAACGCGCCAACCTCGAACTGGGCGTGGGCGGCGACATGAAGTACATCAAGACCAACTACCAATACCAGCAGTTCTTCGCGATCAACAAGCAGTACACCTTCTCGGTCAACGGTGAAGTCGGCTATGCCAAGGCGCTGGGCGGCAATACCTACCCGATCTTCAAGAACTTCTATGCCGGTGGCCTGGGTTCGATCCGCGGCTTCGAGCAGAACTCGCTGGGCCCGCGCGACGTGCCGCTCTTCGGCCAGACCGACGGCGCCGCGCTGGGCGGTACCAAGAAGGCCATCTTCAACGCCGAGCTGAGCACGCCGTTCCCGGGTGCCGGCAACGACCGCACGCTGCGCCTGTACACCTTCTTCGACGTCGGCAACGTGTTCGGCTCCCGCGCGCCCGGCCTGACGGATGCTCAGTGGAGCGCCCAGAAGAAGCTGCGCGCCTCGGTCGGTCTCGGCGTCAGCTGGATCTCGCCGCTCGGCCCGCTGCGCCTGGCTTATGCCTTCCCCATCAAGTCCCAGAAGGAAGTCACGGATCCGAGTACCGGACTCGTCACGATCCCGAAGGATAGAATCCAGCGCCTCCAATTCCAGATCGGAACGTCTTTCTAAATGAAGCATTTGATTCGCGCCGCGGCAGGCGCGCTGTTGATTCCCGCTTTCGTGTTGGCTGCTGCGCCTGCCCAGGCGCAAGCACAGGAAACCTTTCGCATCGGTTTCGTGAATCCGGACCGCGTGCTGCGGGAAGCCCAGCCAGCCAAGGCCGCGCAGGCCAAGCTCGAGGCGGAGTTTCTCAAGCGCGAGAAAGACCTGACCACGCAGGGCGAGGCGCTGAAGGCCGCATCCGAGAAGTTCGAGCGCGAGGCGCCCACGCTGTCCGAATCCCAGCGCGTGTCGCGCCAGCGTTCGCTGGTCGACCAGGACCGTGACTTCCAGCGCAAGCGCCGCGAATTCCAGGAAGACCTGAACGCGCGCAAGAACGAAGAGCTTCAGCAGGTCTACGAACGCGCCAACCGCGTCGTGAAGCAGGTGGCCGAGGCCGAGAAGTACGACGCCATCCTGCAGGAAGCGATCTACATCAACCCGAAGCACGACATCACCGACAAGGTGATCAAGGCGCTGAACGCGTCGGTCGGCTCTTCTGCGCCCGCGGCCGGCAAGTAACGCCGCGAACCGGCGTGTCTCTGCAGCTCGGAGCCATCGTTGACGCCCTTGGGGGCGAGCTTCATGGCGATGCGACGCTGTCCATCGAGCGGCTGGCGCCGCTCCAGAATGCACAGCCCGATGCGCTCAGTTTCCTGAGCCATCCCAAATACCAGCAGGAACTGGCCGCGTCCAAAGCTGCCTGTGTGATCGTGTCGCCCGCCATGCGCGAGGCGGCCGCCGCACGTGGCGCTTTCATCGTCACGCCCGATCCTTATTTCTACTTCGCGCGCCTGACGCAGCTTTGGAAGGCGCACCATGCGCGCCCGGAGGCCGATCGCATCCACCCCAGCGCGGTCATCCATGCCGAGGCGCATGTCGATGCAACGGCACGCATCGGCGCGCTGTGCGTGGTGGAGCGGGGCGCGCGCATCGGCGCGGGCACCGTGCTGAAGTCGCGCGTGACAGTCAGCGAAGATTGCGCGATCGGCGAACGCTGCCTGCTGCACCCTGGCGTGGTCATCGGTGCCGACGGCTTCGGCCTTGCGCTGCACCAAGGGCAGTGGGTCAAGATCGAGCAGTTGGGTGCGGTGCGCATCGGCAACGACGTCGAGATCGGCGCCAACACCTGCATCGACCGCGGCGCACTCGACGACACGGTGATCGAAGACGGCGTCAAGCTCGACAACCTGATCCAGATCGGCCACAACGTGCGCGTCGGCCGGAACACCGCAATGGCGGGCTGCGTCGGCGTGGCCGGCAGCGCGATCATCGGCGCCAACTGCACCTTCGGCGGCGGCGCCATCGTGCTGGGCCACCTGACGGTGGCGGACGGTGTTCACGTGTCAGCTGCGACCGTTGTTACCCGTTCGATCCACAAGGCCGGCCAATACACAGGCATGTTTCCCATCGATGACAATGCGAGCTGGGAAAAAAATGCGGCAACGCTCAAGCAGTTGCACACCCTGCGCGAACGACTGAAGGCGCTGGAGAAGGCTCCCTCGAAAAAATGACGACGATGCAGGACCAGAAAATCATGACGACGACGCTCGATATCCATCAAATCCTCAAGCTGCTGCCCCACCGCTACCCGTTCCTGCTGGTGGACCGCGTGCTGGACATGGAAAAGGGCAAGCGCATCACGGCGCTCAAGAACGTGACGATGAACGAGCCGTTCTTCAACGGCCACTTCCCGCACCGCCCGGTGATGCCGGGCGTGCTGATGCTCGAAGCCATGGCCCAGGCTGCGGCGCTGCTGTCGTTCCATTCGCTCGACATCGTGCCGGACGACAACACCGTCTATTACTTCGCCGCCATCGACGGCGCGCGCTTCAAGCGCCCCGTGGAACCCGGCGATCAGCTCACGCTCGAAGTCGAGATCGAACGCATGAAGGCCGGCATCTCGAAGTTCAAGGGTCGCGCCCTGGTGGGCAGCGAACTTGCCTGCGAGGCGACCCTGATGTGCGCGATGCGCCAGATCAACTGATCCGGCCGCAGCCAGCTGCTTTCACAAGGCATGACCCAGGTTCATTCGACAGCACTCGTCGACCCCCAGGCAGAACTCGACGCCTCGGTGTCGGTCGGGCCCTATACCGTGATCGGCCCGCTCGTGCGGATCGCCGCGGGCACCACCGTCGGCGCGCATTGCGTGATCGAAGGGCGCACCACCATCGGGCGTGACAACAGGATCTTCCAGTTCTCGTCCCTCGGAGCCGTGCCGCAGGACAAGAAATACGCCGGCGAGCCGACCGAGCTCGTCATCGGCGATCGCAACGTGATCCGCGAGTTCTGCACGTTCAACCTCGGCGTGCCGGGGGCGGGCGGCGTGACGCGCGTGGGCAGCGACAACTGGATCATGGCGTACACGCACATCGCGCACGACTGCCGTGTCGACAACCACACCACGCTGTCCAACAACACCACGCTGGCGGGACACGTGCACCTGGCCGACTGGGTCACTGTCGGCGGGCTCACGGGCATCCACCAGTTCGTTTCGATCGGCGCTCACGCGATGCTCGGCTTCGCCAGCGCTGTCACCCAGGATGTGCCGCCGTTCATGCTGGTCGACGGCAATCCGCTGGCCGTGCGCGGCTTCAACATCGTTGGCTTGCGCCGGCGCGACTTCTCCGCGCAGCGGCTCGCCGCGGTGAAGCAGATGCACCGGCTGCTATACCGCCAGGGCAAGACGCTCGAGGAGGCGCGCACGGCCATTGCCGCGCTCGCGGCTGAAATGCCGGAAGCCGCCGGCGACGTCGCGCTGATGGAATCCTTCCTCGCCAACTCGACCCGCGGCATCGCTCGCTGACGTGACCGCGATGCAGAAGGACGGACAGCGACGCTTTGCGCTGGTCGCCGGCGAAGCCTCCGGCGACTTGCTCGCGGGGCTGCTGCTCGACGGCCTGCAGGCCCGCTGGCCCGACCTGCAGACGGTGGGCATCGGCGGTCCCCGCATGCTGGCCCACGGCTTCCAGAGCTGGTGGCCGCAGGAAAAGCTCGCGGTGCGCGGTTACGTCGAAGTGCTGCGGCACTACGCCGAGATCGCCGGCATCCGGCGCCAGCTCAAGGCCCGCCTGCTGCGCGAGTGGGCCGAGCTGTTCATCGGCGTCGACGCCCCCGACTTCAATCTCGATCTCGAAGCAGGCCTGCGCAGCCGTGGCATGAAGACGGTGCATTTCATCTGCCCGTCGATCTGGGCCTGGCGGCCGGAGCGCATCGAGAAGGTCCGTGCCGCCGCCGACCATGTGCTGTGCATCTTTCCGTTCGAGCCCGAGCTGCTGGCGGAGCATGGCGTCGCGGGCAGCTACGTCGGCCACCCGCTGGCCAACGTGATTCCGATGGCGCCCGACCGCGCCGGCGCGCGCGCCGCCATGGGCTTCGCGCCCGACGCACAGGTCGTGGCCCTGCTGCCCGGCAGCCGCCGTTCGGAAGTGCGCTATCTGGCGGCCCGGTTCTTCGCGGCCGCCGCGCTGATGCAGAAGGAGCGGCCGGGCGTCCAGTTCGTGGCGCCCATCATTCCGAGCCTGCGCGCGGAAGTCGAGGCGCTGCTGCAGGCCAGCGGCATGACCGGCCGCGTGAAGTTGCTCGACGGCCAGTCGCATGCCGCGCTGGCCGCCTGTGACGCCACGCTGATCGCCAGCGGTACTGCCACGCTCGAAGCGGCGCTGTTCAAGCGGCCGATGGTCATCGCCTACAACATGAATGCGCTGTCGTGGCGCCTCATGCAGCGCAAGCAACTGCAGCCCTGGGTCGGCCTGCCGAACATCCTGTGCCGTGACTTCGTGGTGCCGGAACTGCTGCAGGAAGCCGCCACGCCGGAAGCGCTGGCCAAGGCCACGCTGGCCTGGTTGGATGCTCCGGAGAAGACCCGGGCGCTGCAACAAAGATTTTCAGAGCTGCATGTGCAATTGCAGCGCGATACGCCGACACTTTGCGCCGATGCGATCCAGAAAGTTCTTGAAGGCTGAGCAAGCCCCGCTGGTGTGGGACGCACCGGGGCTGATGGCGGGCGTCGACGAGGCGGGGCGCGGCCCTTTGGCCGGGCCCGTGGTGGCAGCGGCCGTGATCCTCGACGACCTGCGGCCGATCCGCGGGCTGGCCGACTCCAAGACGCTCACCGCCCTGCAGCGCGAACGCCTGCACGACCAGATCCTGGCCAAGGCACTGTGCTGCTCGATCGCGCATGCCACGGTCGAGGAAATCGACACCCACAACATCCTGCAGGCCACCATGCTCGCGATGCGCCGCGCCGTGGAAGGCCTGCGGCTGAAGCCGGTGAAGGTGCTGGTCGACGGCAACCGCCTGCCGACGCTCGACGTGCTGGCCGAGGCCATCGTCAAGGGCGATGCGCGGGTCAAGGCGATCTCGGCGGCGTCGATCCTGGCCAAGGTGCACCGCGACCGGCTGTGCGAGCAACTGCATATCGAATTTCCCCACTACGGCTTTGCCGGCCACAAGGGCTACGGCACGCCCGAGCACCTGGAGGCGCTCAAGCGCCACGGGGCCTGCGTGCACCATCGCAGGTCTTTCAGCCCGGTTGCGGCGGCGCTGGCCCGCACGGCTGCCGGGAGCGTCGAGGCGGAATCCGTGCCGCCGGCAATGGTCATCGGCGTGACCGAGTCCGTGCGCCTCGATCTGCACGCCGCCCCCTGAAGCCCGCATGACCTCCGACACCGGCGCCAGCCACATCAGCTCGCGCGACAACCCATTGCTCAAGGATCTGCGCAAGCTCGCGCAGGACCCGGGCGCCTACCGCAAGCTGGGCCGCATCTGGCTCGAGGGCGACCATTTGTGCCGGGCGGCGCTGGCGCGCGGCGTCAAGCCGGCGATCGCGGTGTTTTCCGAATCCTTCTGGCCGCAGGCGCCGGCGGAATGGACGCGCGATGCAGGCAAGACGGTCGTCGTCAGCGACGACCTGATGCGCGGCGTCAGCGGCCTCGAATCTCCCGCGCCCATGGGTTTCGTGCTGGAGCTGCCGGCCAGGCCCGAACTGCTGGCCGACGCAGCGAGCGTGGTCCTCGACCGCCTGCAGGACGCGGGCAATGCCGGTTCCATCCTGCGAAGCGCTGCGGCCTTCGGGTTTACCCAGGTGATCGCGCTCAAGGGCACGGCGGCGCTGTGGGCGCCGAAGGTGCTGCGTGCCGGCATGGGCGCCCATTTCGGCCTGCGGCTGATCGAAGGCGTGGAAGCCGAGGCACTGGACGCATTGACAGTGCCGCTGCTGGCTACAAGCTCGCATCGCGGCGAGTGGCTGCACAAGGCCGATCTGCCGCACCCCTGCGCCTGGCTCATGGGGCATGAAGGGCAGGGCGTCTCGGCGGCGCTGGAGGCCCGGGCCACGCACCATATCCGCATTGCCCAGCCCGGCGGCGAAGAGTCTCTGAACGTGGCTGCGGCGGCTGCAATCTGCCTGCATGCCAGCGGAGCGGCCCTGTCGGCCAAATAGCACATCCAGTCCGAGCTACAATCGGGGGCTTACTCGCAAATCAGCGTCGCCCGGCCGCCTTTAACGCCAAAATCCCCTTAAGCAGCAGTCCGCAGGCAACGCGCCTGGGGCTCCGGGCGACCGTAACCATCCGGAGAACCCAGTGCTTTTGTCTCTCAAGGGAAGTTTCCCGCCCGCCATCCTGGCGCTCGCAGACGGCACGGTCTTTCAAGGCAATTCGATCGGAGCCGCCGGCTCCACGACCGGCGAGGTGGTGTTCAACACCGCCATGACCGGTTACCAGGAAATCCTCACCGACCCGAGCTACTGCCAGCAGATCGTGACCCTCACGTATCCGCACATCGGCAACTACGGCGTCAACGGCGAGGACATCGAAGCCGACAAGATCCATGCCGCGGGCCTGATCATCAAGGACCTGCCCCTCGTCGCTTCCAATTTCCGCAAGACCGCCACGCTGACCGAGTACCTCGTGTCCGGCAACACGGTGGCCATCGCGAACATCGACACCCGCAAGCTCACGCGCCACCTGCGCACCCACGGCGCGCAGAACGGCTGCATCCTGGGCCTCGCGGAAGGCGAGACCGTGACGCAGGCGCTGATCGACAAGGCCGTCGCCGCCGCCAAGGCCGCGCCGAGCATGGCCGGGCTCGACCTCGCCAAGGTGGTGTCGGTCACCCAGACCTACGAGTGGACCGAGACCGAGTGGAAGCTCGTCAACCTGAACGGCAAGCCGGGCTACGGCGTGCAGATCACGCCCAAATTCCACGTGGTTGCCTTCGACTACGGCGTCAAGAAGAACATCCTGCGCATGATCGCCCAGCGCGGCGCGCGCATCACCGTGGTGCCGGCTCAGACGCCCGCGGCCGACGTGCTCAAGCTCAAGCCCGATGGCATCTTCCTGGCCAACGGCCCCGGCGACCCGGAGCCCTGCGACTACGCCATCAGCGCCGTCCAGGAACTGATCGAGACCGGCATTCCCACCTTCGGCATCTGCCTGGGCCACCAGATCATGGCGCTGGCCTCCGGCGCCAAGACCTTCAAGATGAAGTTCGGCCACCACGGCGCGAACCATCCCGTGAAGGACCTCGACAACGGCCGCGTGAGCATCACCAGCCAGAACCACGGCTTCGCGGTCGACGAGAAGTCGCTGCCGGCCAACCTGCGTCCCACGCACATCAGCCTGTTCGACAACACGCTGCAGGGCCTGGCGCGCACCGACAAGCCCGCGTTCTGCTTCCAGGGCCACCCTGAAGCCTCGCCGGGCCCGCACGACATCGGCTATCTGTTCGATCGCTTCACGGCACTCATGGAAAAGCACAAGACGGAGAACAAGAATGCCTAAGCGCACAGACCTCAAATCGATCCTCATCATCGGCGCCGGCCCGATCATCATCGGCCAGGCTTGCGAGTTCGACTATTCCGGCGTGCAAGCCTGCAAGGCGCTGCGCGAGGAGGGCTACAAGGTCATCCTGATCAACAGCAACCCCGCGACGATCATGACCGACCCGGCCACGGCCGATGTCACCTACATCGAGCCCATCACCTGGCAGACGGTCGAGAAGATCATCGCCAAGGAACGCCCCGACGCGATCCTGCCGACCATGGGCGGCCAGACCGCGCTGAACTGCGCGCTCGACCTGTGGCGCAACGGCGTGCTCGACAAGTACACCGGCGCGGCCACCAACAAGCCCGTCGAGCTGATCGGCGCCACGCCCGAGGCGATCGACAAGGCCGAAGACCGCCTGAAGTTCAAGGACGCGATGACCAAGATCGGACTGGGCTCGGCCCGCTCCGGCATCGCGCACTCGATGGAAGAGGCCTGGGCGGTTCAGAAGAGCGTCGGTTTCCCGACGGTCATCCGGCCCAGCTTCACACTCGGCGGCACCGGCGGCGGCATCGCCTACAACCCGGAAGAGTTCGAGACCATCTGCAAGCGCGGCATCGAAGCCTCGCCCACCAACGAGCTGCTGATCGAAGAGTCCCTGCTCGGCTGGAAAGAGTACGAGATGGAAGTCGTGCGCGACAAGGCCGACAACTGCATCATCGTCTGCTCGATCGAAAACCTCGACCCGATGGGCGTGCACACCGGCGACTCGATCACCGTGGCTCCCGCGCAGACGCTGAGCGACAAGGAATACCAGATCCTGCGCAACGCCTCGCTGGCCGTGCTGCGTGAGATCGGCGTCGACACCGGCGGCTCGAACGTGCAGTTCTCCATCAACCCGAAGGACGGCCGCATGGTCGTCATCGAGATGAACCCGCGCGTGTCGCGTTCGTCGGCGCTGGCCTCCAAGGCCACCGGCTTCCCGATCGCCAAGGTCGCGGCCAAGCTGGCCGTGGGCTACACGCTCGACGAGCTGCGCAACGAAATCACCGGCGGTGCCACGCCCGCGTCGTTCGAGCCGTCGATCGACTACGTGGTCACCAAGATCCCGCGTTTCGCCTTCGAGAAGTTCCCGCAGGCCGATTCGCGCCTCACCACGCAGATGAAGTCGGTGGGCGAAGTGATGGCCATGGGCCGCACCTTCCAGGAATCGTTCCAGAAGGCCCTGCGCGGCCTCGAGGTGGGTGTCGACGGTCTCAACGAGAAGACGCAGGACCGCGAAGTGCTGGAAAAGGAACTGGGCGAGCCCGGTCCCGAGCGCATCTGGTACGTGGGCGATGCCTTCGCCATGGGCCTGAGCGTTGAAGAAGTGTTCGCGCTGACCAAGATCGACCCGTGGTTCCTGGTGCAGATCGAAGAGATCGTGAAGATCGAGCTCGAGCTGGAAACCAAGTCGCTCGACGACATCGACCGCGACACGCTGCTCGCGCTGAAGAAGAAGGGCTTCTCCGACCGCCGCCTCGCGCGCCAGCTGAAGACCACCGACACGGCCATCCGCGAGAAGCGCCGCGCCCTGGGCGTGCGCCCGGTCTACAAGCGCGTCGACACCTGCGCGGCCGAGTTCGCCACCAACACGGCCTACATGTACTCGACCTATGAAGACGAGTGCGAAGCCGATCCGACCGACAAGAAGAAGATCATGGTGCTCGGCGGCGGTCCCAACCGCATCGGCCAGGGCATCGAGTTCGACTACTGCTGCGTGCACGCCGCGCTCGCCATGCGCGAGGACGGCTACGAGACCATCATGGTCAACTGCAACCCCGAGACCGTGTCGACCGACTACGACACCTCGGACCGCCTGTACTTCGAGCCGCTCACGCTCGAGGACGTGCTCGAGATCGTCGACAAGGAAAAGCCGCTCGGCGTGATCGTGCAGTACGGCGGCCAGACGCCGCTGAAGCTCGCGCTCGACCTCGAAGCCAACGGCGTGCCGATCATCGGCACCTCGCCCGACATGATCGACGCGGCCGAAGACCGCGAGCGCTTCCAGAAGCTGCTGCATGAACTCAAGCTGCTGCAGCCGCCGAACGCCACCGCGCGCACCGAAGCCGAAGCCCTCGAAAAGGCCGCGGCACTGGGCTATCCGCTGGTGGTGCGCCCGAGCTACGTGCTCGGCGGCCGCGCGATGGAAATCGTGCACGAGCAGCGCGACCTCGAGCGCTACATGCGCGAAGCCGTCAAGGTCAGCAACGATTCGCCGGTGCTGCTCGACCGCTTCCTGAATGACGCCGTCGAGTGCGACGTCGACTGCATCCGCGACGCCGAAGGCGGCACGCTGATCGGCGGCGTGATGGAGCACATCGAACAGGCCGGCGTGCACTCGGGCGACTCCGCCTGCTCGCTGCCGCCCTACAGCCTGAACGCCGACACGGTGGCCGAGCTGAAGCGCCAGAGCGCCGCGATGGCGGCCGCGCTGAACGTGGTCGGCCTGATGAACGTGCAGTTCGCGATCCAGCAGAAGGACGGCAAGGACGTCATCTACGTGCTCGAAGTGAACCCGCGCGCCTCGCGCACCGTGCCCTACGTGAGCAAGGCCACCGGCATCCAGCTCGCCAAGGTGGCGGCACGCTGCATGGCTGGCCAATCGCTGAAATCGCAGGGCATCACTAAGGAAGTGACGCCGCCGTACTTCAGCGTGAAGGAAGCCGTTTTCCCGTTCGTCAAGTTCCCAGGCGTGGACACCATCCTCGGCCCCGAGATGAAGTCGACCGGCGAAGTGATGGGCGTGGGCAAGACCTTCGGCGAAGCCTTCGTGAAGTCGCAGCTCGGTGCCGGTACGCATCTGCCGAAGTCGGGCAAGGTCTTCATCTCGGTGAAGAACAACGACAAGGCACGCGCGGTGGAAGTGGCGCGCGGCCTGGCCAAGCTGGGCTTCGAGCTGATCGCCACCAAGGGCACGGCGGCCGCCATCAGCGCCGCCGGCATCGAATGCGCGACGGTGAACAAGGTGACCGAAGGACGCCCGCACATCGTTGACATGATCAAGAACAACGAGATTGCGCTGGTCATCAACACGGTGGAAGAGCGCCGCAACGCGATCACCGATTCGCGTCAGATCCGCACCTCGGCGCTGCTGGCGCGCGTGACCACGTTCACCACGATCTTCGGCGCCGAAGCGGCGGTCGAGGGCATGGGCTTCATGGACGAGCTCGGCGTGATCTCGGTGCAGGAGATGCACGCGCAACTGGCAGCCGCCTAAGCGTCGTCATCATGGAAACGCAGCTCGTCGAACTGGACCTGACGGACTGGAATGCGGCCACGCCCAACGAGGCGTGGATCGCGGAGCTGGAAGCGGGCAAGGTGCTGTACTTTCCGCGCCTTGGCTTCGAGCTGCTGCCCGAAGAGCGCAGCCTGCTGACGCCCACTCTGCTGTCGCCCGACGTGCGCAACATCAGCCTCGATGCCAACGGCAAGCTCAAGGGCGCCGTGGGCGACGAGGCGGTGCAGCGCGCGGCAGCCGCGATGGTGGGGCGCTTCCGGGCGCAGGCCACGCAGCTCATTCACGGGTTGCTGCCGCACTACACGCCGGCCCTGCGGCTGGCGCCCACCAGCTACCGGCCGGCGCAGGTCGAAACGCGCGTGCAGTCATGGCGTGCGGATGACCGGCGTTTGCACGTCGATGCATTCCCGTCGCGTCCCAACTACGGCGAACGCATCCTGCGCGTCTTCACCAACGTCAATCCCGAAGGCGCACCGCGCGTGTGGCGCGTGGGCGAGCCTTTCGAGGACATCGCCAAGCGCTTCCTGCCGCGTGCCAAGCCCTATGTGCGCTGGCAGGCCAAGCTGCTGCAGGCGCTGCACGTGACCAAGTCGTTCCGCAGCGAGTACGACCACCTGATGCTGCAACTGCACGACGGCATGAAGTCGGACATGGCGTACCAGGAAAGCTCGCCGCAGGAGACCGCCAAGTTCCCGCCGGGTTCGGTGTGGGTGTGCTTCTCCGACCAGACCTCGCACGCGGTGATGGCGGGGCAATACATGCTGGAGCAGACGCTTCATCTGGCCGCATCGAAGCAATACAATCCCGACTCGAGCCCGCTCGCCATTCTGAGCCGGCTGACCGGACGCACACTCGTCTGATCAATTCCCTCAATCGACCGCCGAACGGCAGCGTTCGGCGGTTTCGCTTTATGGAGAAACAACAACATGGCCACCATTCCGATCACCAAGCGCGGCGCTGAAAAACTGCGCGCCGAACTGCACCAGCTCAAGACGGTGGACCGTCCCTGGGTCATCAACGCGATCTCCGAAGCACGCGCCCAGGGCGACCTCAGCGAGAACGCGGAGTACGAAGTCGCCAAGGACCGCCAGGGCTTCATCGAAGGCCGCATCCAGGAAGTCGAAGGCAAGCTGTCCGCCGCGCAGATCATCGACCCGAGCGAGCTCGACGCCGGCGGCAAGGTGGTGTTCGGCTCCACGGTCGAACTGGAGGAAGAGGAATCCGGCGAGGCTGTGAAGTACCAGATCGTCGGCGAGGATGAAGCCGACCTGAAGCTCGGCCTCATCAACATCTCCAGCCCGATCGCGCGCGCGCTCATCGGCAAGGAAGAGGGCGACACCGCGGAAGTGCAGGCACCCGGCGGCCTCAAGCGCTACGAAATCGTGGCGGTCCGCTACATCTGATTCTTCTTCGAGCCATGAAAGACCGTGTTGCGCTGATGCTGGCCGCCTTCTGGTGGGGCAGCCTCACCACGATCGGTTTCCTGGTGGTTCCGATGCTGTTCGCCAGGCTCGGCAATCCGTCGGTGGCGGGCAATTTCGCGGCGCAGCTGTTCGAGGCGCAGAGCTGGATTGCCGTTGCCTGCGGGCTGATCCTGCTGATCCACTTTCGCGCCAAGGCCGACGACCGCATGGACGGTCCCGCGCTGACGGCGATTTTCCTGATCCTCGGGGCGCTGCTGCTGGCGTTGCTTCAGCAGTACGCCGTGGCGCCGCGCATCGTGGCGCGCGACAACCTCAAGCTGTGGCACGCCGTCGGCAGCGGCATGTACCTGGTGCAGTGGATATGTGCCGGTGCGTTGCTGTGGCGCATGGGCGAGCGCAAGCCGGACTGATTCGTGGCGCGGAGGCGGCAGGTGCCGCTTCCGCAATCCCTCACTCTTTCCAGTATTTCGCAACCCAGCTTGCCGGCCGGATGAACCGGAAGGCGCGGTTGCGGCGGCCTGCCAGCGCGTCCGGGGGGTTGCATTCGCCATGGAACACCATGACGCGTGCGCCCTCGGGCACAAAGGGCTCTTCCCAGTAGTTGGTCGGCCAGGTCGGGATGCCGTGGTACTTGAAGCTCGGGCACCATTCGGCGGGCCAGTAGGCCAGCTTGCCTTGCTTGTGGAGCATGTCCGACAGGTAGGCCTGCTCGTTGCGATACTGCGCCTGTACCTTGTCCAGGTTGGCGCGCAGGTAGGCCAGGATGTCGGCATGGGCGCCGATCTCGAAGCGGTAGACCGATGAGTTGCCGGTGATGCGCTCTCGCCGCCAGGGGCGTGGGTAGTCGTGAATGATCAGGAACTCGCCGGGCTGCTCGAAAAAGGCGTCGAGGCTGCCCACGACGACCACGTCGAGGTCGAGGAAGAGGGCGGTGCCGCGCAGGCCGTACAGGTCTTTTTCAAACGTGGTGAGCTTCTTCCAGCCTCCGTCGCGCTGGCCGGGGGCCAGGTTCAGGTTCAGCTGCGGAATCGGCAGGCACGTCACCTCCGGGCGAATGCCGTTGCCGTCGTCCGTCAGGCACACGAACTTGAAGTCGCCGCCGAGGTTGCGGCGCACCATCGCGTAGAGCCGGTTGACGTATTCGGGGCCGTATTTCGTGCCCCACTTCATGCAGAGGATATGGCGCTGGGCGCCCTGCGCTGCCACCGGCCTCAGTCCGACTGGTTGCGCTTCTTGGCCGACAGCGGCCGCTTGGCCTTGGCGCGCTTGATGGTGCCGCCGGGGGTGAGGCGCTGGTTGCCGAGCACGCGCAGCGTCTTGATTTCAGGGCGCTGGCCGCCGCGCTTGCTGTACTTGACGATCTTCACGTCGCGCGGGCCGGGCATGCGGTCTTCGTCGATCACGCGCTCTTTTTCGGGCTTTGGGCGCCACAGCACCAGCAGCTTGCCGATGTGCTGGATGGGGGCGGCGTCGAGCTCTTCAGCCAGTTCGCGCAGCATGGCGTCGCGGGCGAGGCGATCGTCGGAGAAGACGCGGATCTTGATCAGGCCATGGGCCTTGAGCGCCGCATCGGCTTCTTTTTTTACGGCAGGGGTGAGCCCGTCTCCACCGACCATGACGATCGGATCCAGGTGGTGAGCTTCGGCGCGGTGCACCTTGCGCTCGGCAGGGGTAAGTTGAATGGCGGGCATCCCCGTATTATCGACGCGTACACGAAGACCCCCATGAGCACCAAAGCCAAAAGCAAAAAAGTCAACAAAGCGTGGCTTCACGACCATATCAACGACCCCTACGTGAAGCTCGCCACCAAGGAGGGTTATCGCGCGCGGGCCGCCTACAAGCTCAAGGAAATCGACGAGTCGCTCGGCCTCGTCAAGCCGGGCCAGCTGGTGGTCGATCTCGGCTCCACGCCCGGGGCCTGGAGCCAGTACCTGCGCCGGCGCATGTCGCCGGACGGCGCCGCGGCCGGCGAACTCAACGGCACCATCATTTCCCTGGACATCCTGCCGATGGAACCCATCGAGGGAGTGACCTTCCTGCAGGGCGACTTCCGCGAAGATGCGTTGCTGCAACAGCTGCTCGGCGTGCTGGCCGGCCGCAAGGCCGATCTGGTGGTGTCCGACATGGCGCCCAACCTGTCGGGCATCCATTCGGCCGATGCCGCCCGCGTGGCGCACCTGATCGAGCTTGCAATCGACTTCGCCCAGCACCACCTGAAGCCTGAAGGCGCTCTGGTGGCCAAGCTCTTCCACGGCAGCGGGTACGACGACCTTGTGAAGCTTTTCAAGGCCAATTTCCGCATCGTGAAGCCCTTCAAGCCCAAGGCGTCGCGGGACAAATCGGCCGAAACCTTCCTGGTGGGAATGGGCCTGAAGGCCTCGGATACGCCTTGATACCTTGCCGCCGATTGCCCGTACAGGGCGCAAACCCCTGTCAGGCTATGGCTGCTTTAGGGAAATGCCCGCTTTTCGCAGCTTGAAAAGCCTAAAATGGGGCGCAATTGCGTACCCACAGCGCGTATTTTCATTTTCCCGTCACGCGCTTTCGACTGGAGCTTCGTTTGAACAATCAGTGGTTTTCCAAAGTTGCCGTATGGCTCGTCATTGCCATGGTGTTGTTCACTGTGTTCAAGCAGTTCGACACCCGCGGTGGCGTCGGCTCGGGAGCAGTCAGCTACTCCGAGTTTCTGGACCAGGTCCGGAATAACCAAATCAAGAGCGCCGTCATTCCCGAAGGCGCGGCCGGCGGCGAGATCATCGCCGTCACCAACGACGATCGCAAGATCCGCACGACCGCCACGGTGCTCGACCGCGGCCTCGTGGGCGACCTGATCGACCACAACGTCAAGTTCGACGTCAAGCCGCGCGAAGAGAGCTCGCTGCTCATGACGCTGCTGGTCAGCTGGGGCCCGATGCTGCTGCTGATCGGCGTGTGGATCTACTTCATGCGACAGATGCAGGGCGGCGGCAAGGGCGGGGCGTTCAGCTTCGGCAAGAGCAAGGCCCGCATGATGGACGAGAACAACAACACGGTCACTTTCGCCGACGTCGCGGGCTGCGACGAGGCCAAGGAAGAAGTCCGTGAAGTCGTCGACTTCCTGAAAGACCCGCAGCGCTTCCAGAAGCTCGGCGGCCGCATCCCCCGCGGTCTGCTGCTCGTCGGCCCTCCCGGCACCGGCAAGACCCTGCTGGCCAAGTCGATCGCCGGCGAAGCCAAGGTGCCGTTCTTCTCGATCTCCGGCTCCGACTTCGTTGAAATGTTCGTCGGCGTGGGCGCTGCCCGTGTCCGCGACATGTTCGAGAACGCCAAGAAGAACGCGCCCTGCATCATCTTCATCGACGAAATCGATGCGGTGGGCCGTCAGCGCGGCGCTGGCCTCGGCGGCGGCAACGACGAACGCGAACAGACGCTCAACCAGATGCTGGTCGAGATGGACGGCTTTGAAACCAACCTCGGCGTGATCGTGGTGGCTGCCACCAACCGCCCGGACATCCTCGACGCCGCGCTGCTGCGCCCCGGCCGTTTCGACCGCCAGGTGTACGTCACGCTGCCGGACATCCGCGGCCGTGAGCAGATTCTCGGCGTGCACATGCGCAAGGTCCCACTGGGCCAGGACGTGAACCCGAGCGTCATCGCCCGCGGCACCCCCGGCATGTCGGGCGCCGATCTGGCCAACCTCTGCAACGAAGCCGCCCTGATGGCCGCCCGCCGCAATGCGCGCGTGGTCGAGATGCAGGACTTCGAGAAGGCCAAGGACAAGATCTTCATGGGCCCCGAGCGCAAGAGCATGGTGATGCCCGAGGAAGAGCGCCGCAACACGGCCTACCACGAGTCCGGCCACGCCCTCATCGGCAAGCTGCTGCCCAAGTGCGATCCGGTCCACAAGGTCACGATCATTCCGCGCGGCCGCGCCCTGGGCGTGACCATGAGCCTGCCCTCGCAGGACCGCTACAGCTACGACCGCGAATACATGCTCAACCAGATCAGCATGCTGTTCGGTGGCCGCATCGCCGAGGAAGTGTTCATGCACCAGATGACCACCGGCGCAAGCAACGACTTCGAGCGCGCGACTTCCATCGCCCGCGACATGGTCACGCGCTACGGCATGACCGACGCGCTGGGCCCGATGGTCTATGCCGAGAACGAAGGCGAAGTGTTCCTGGGCCGCTCGGTCACCAAGACGACCAACATGAGCGAGCAGACCATGGAAAAGGTCGACTCCGAAGTGCGCCGCATCATCGACGAGCAGTACGCCCTGGCGCGCCGCCTGATCGAGGAGAACAGCGACAAGATGCACGCCATGGCCAAGGCGCTGCTCGAGTGGGAAACCATCGACAGCGAACAGCTCGACGACATCATGGCCGGCCGCGCTCCGCGTCCGCCCAAGGACTGGACGCCGCGCATCCCGCCTTCGGGCAGCGGTGGCAGTGGTGGCACGCCGGCCGTCAATCCCGACCCGGCGCCCACAGCGGCCTGAGGTGGGCTTGATCTCAAGCGATAACGGGGCCTCTGGCCCCGTTTTTCATGGTGGGGCTGCCGTCTGGCAGACCTCGCGCTTTCGCATCGACCTGTCGCAGCCGCGCGTGATGGGCATCGTCAACGTCACGCCCGATTCCTTTTCCGACGGCGGCGCGCATGCGTCCACCAGCGCCGCGCTAGAGCACTGCGAGCAGCTGCTGAAAGAGGGCGCCGACATCCTCGACATCGGCGGTGAATCGACCCGCCCCGGCAGCCCCGCCGTGCCGCTCGACGCCGAACTGGCGCGCGTGCTGCCGGTGGTGCGCGAGGCCGTGAAGCTCAACGTACCGCTGTCTATCGATACCTACAAACCCGAGGTCATGCGCGCGGTGCTCGACCTGGGCGCCGACATCGTCAACGACATCTGGGCGCTGCGCCAACCCGGCGCGCGCGAGGCCGTGGCGGCGCATCCGTCTTGCGGCATCTGCCTGATGCACATGCACCGCGATCCGCAGACGATGCAGGCCGTGCCGATGAGCGGCGACGTGATCCCCGAAGTGCTGTTGTTCCTTCAGGCGCAGGTGCAACTGCTGCGCGCGCTGAAGGTCGATCCTTCGCGCATCACGTTGGACCCCGGCGTCGGCTTCGGCAAGACCGTGGCGCAGAATTTCGCGCTGCTGGCGCGGCAACGCGAGCTGCTCGAGGGCGGACTGCCGCTGCTCCTGGGCTGGTCGCGCAAATCGTCGATCGGTGCCGTCACGGGCATCGAAGCGGCAAGCGGGCGCATCGTGCCCAGCGTCGCCGCGGCGGTGCTGGCGGTGGACCGCGGCGCAGCCGTGGTGCGCGTGCACGACGTGCGCGACACGGTGGCAGCCATCTCCGTATGGCGCGCCATGAGGGCGGAAGAGCCAACACAAACACAACAAGGCACACAGCAACCATGACACGTAAATATTTCGGCACCGACGGCATTCGCGGCACCGTCGGCCAGGCGCCCATCACCCCGGACTTCGTGCTGCGCCTGGCGCATGCCGTGGGCCGCGTGCTCAAGAAGAGCCAGGCCAAGAGCCAGGCCCGCCCGACGGTGCTGATCGGCAAGGACACCCGCATTTCCGGCTACATGCTCGAATCGGCGCTCGAGTCGGGCTTCAATTCGGCCGGCGTCGACGTGGTGCTGCTCGGCCCGCTGCCCACGCCCGGCGTGGCGTACCTCACTCGCGCCCAGCGCGCGAGCCTGGGCGTGGTGATCAGCGCGAGCCACAACGCCTACCCCGACAACGGCATCAAGTTCTTCAGCGCGCAGGGCACCAAGCTCGACGACGCCTGGGAGCTGGCGGTGGAAGCCGCGCTGGAAGAAGACCCGGTGTGGGTCGATTCCGCGAACCTCGGCAAGGCCCGCCGCCTCAACGACGCGCCCGGCCGCTACATCGAGTTCTGCAAGAGCACCTTCGCCAACGACCTCACGCTGCGCGACATGAAGCTGGTGGTCGATGCGGCGCATGGCGCGGCCTACCAGGTGGCGCCCAACGTGTTCCACGAACTGGGCGCGGAGGTGAGCAGCATCGGCGTCTCGCCCGACGGCCTGAACATCAACAAGGGCTTCGGCGCCACCCATCCCGAAGCGCTGGTGGCCGCCGTGACGGTGCAGAAAGCCGACTACGGCATCGCGCTCGACGGCGACGCCGACCGCCTGCAGCTGGTCGACGCGAGCGGGCGGCTGTTCAACGGCGACGAACTGCTCTACCTGATGGTGGCGGAGCGCATTGCGCGCGGCGAGAAGCCCGTGGGCGTGGTCGGCACGCTCATGACCAACAAGGCCGTCGAGGTCGCCCTGCGCGGGCTCGGCATCGAATTCGTGCGGGCCAAGGTCGGCGACCGCTATGTGCTCGAAGAACTCGACAAGCGCGGCTGGCTGCTGGGCGGCGAAGGCTCCGGCCATCTGCTGGCGCTCGACCGCCACACCACCGGCGACGGCATCGTCAGTGCGCTGCAGGTGCTGCAGGCCTGCGTGCGCAGCGGCAAGACCGTGGCGCAGTTGCTCGACGGCGTCACGCTGTTCCCGCAGACGCTGATCAACGTGCGCATTGCCCCCGACCAGAACTGGAAGGACAACAAGGCGCTGGCCACCGAAACCGAACGCATCGAGGCCGAACTCGGCGATGCCGGCCGCGTGCTGATCCGCGCGAGCGGCACCGAGCCGCTGGTACGGGTGATGGTCGAAGCCCGCGACGCGCAGCTGGCCGAATCCTGTGCCAAGCGCCTGGCTGCGACGCTGGAACTCGCGCGATGACGGCGGGCACGCAGATCGAGGTGTTTCTTGCCGACTACCGCGACGCGGCCCAGGCCGCGGCCGTGGTGGATCTTCTCAACGCCTATGCAAGCGAGCCGGCCGGCGGCGGTGTGCCGCTCGACCCCGCGGTGCGCCAGGACCTTCCGGCGGCCCTGGCGGCGCGTCCTCAGGCCTTCAGCGTGCTCGCTTTCGAGGGCGGGCAGCCCGTGGGCCTCGTCAACTGCCTGGAGGGCTTCTCAACCTTCGCCTGCAAGCCGCTGGTCAATGTGCACGACGTGGTCGTGCTGCCCAGCCATCGCGGCCAGGGCGTTGCGCAAAAGATGTTCGCTCGGGTCGAGCAGGAGGCGCGCAGGCGCGGCGCCTGCAAGCTCACGCTCGAAGTTCTATCGAACAACAAGCCCGCGCTGCGCACCTACGAGCGCGAGGGCTTCGCGAGCTACCAGCTCGACCCGGAATTCGGGCACGCGGTGTTCCTGCAGAAGAAGCTCTGAAAAGAAAAAGGGCCGGGGCGAATCGATCGCCGTCGGCCCTTGCCGCAACCCTGTCCCGCGAGGGAGAGGGTGCGAGACAGATTCAGAAGCGCGTCACCGGCATTTCGGCGTCGGCCTTGTTCGGTGCGTACTTGCCCAGTTCCCACTTGGCGATCGCGTTGCGGTGCACTTCGTCCGGGCCGTCGGCAAAGCGCAGCGTGCGGGCACCGGCGTAGGCGTAGGCCAGCGGGAAGTCGTCGCACATGCCGCCGCCGCCGTGCACCTGCATGGCCCAGTCGATCACCTGGCAGGCCATGCTCGGCGCCACCACCTTGATCATCGCGATCTCGTTCTTGGCGACCTTGTTGCCGGCCACGTCCATCAGCCATGCGGCCTTGAGCGTGAGCAGACGAGCCATGTCGATCTTGCAGCGCGCTTCGGCGATGCGTTCCTGCGTCACGGTCTGCGAAGCGACGGTCTTGCCGAAGGCCACGCGCGACGAGGCGCGCTTGCACATCAGCTCGAGCGCGCGCTCGGCCAGGCCGATCAGGCGCATGCAGTGGTGGATGCGTCCCGGGCCGAGGCGGCCCTGGGCGATCTCGAAGCCGCGGCCTTCGCCCAGCAGGATGTTGCCCACCGGCACGCGCACGTTCTCGAAGTACATCTCTACGTGGCCGTGCGGCGCGTCGTCGTAGCCCATCACGTTCAGCGGGCGCACGATGCGGATGCCCTTGGCATCGGCCGGCACCACGACCATGCTCTGCTGCGAATGGCGGGGTGCGTCGGGGTCGCTCTTGCCCATGGTGATGAACACGGCGCAGCGCGGGTCGGCGGCACCGGAAATCCACCACTTGTGGCCGTTGATGACGTACTCGTCGCCCTGGCGCTCGATGCGCGTGGAAATGTTGGTGGCGTCGCTCGATGCAACGTCGGGCTCGGTCATGGCGAAAGCGGAGCGGATCTGGCCGTCGAGCAGCGGCTTGAGCCAGCGTGCCTTGATTTCTTCCGAGCCGTAGCGCGCGATGGTCTCCATGTTGCCGGTGTCCGGCGCCGAGCAGTTGAAGGCCTCGCTGGACCACGGCACCGCGCCCATGATCTCGGCCAGCGGCGCGTATTCCTGGTTGGTGAGGCCGGCGCCGGAATAACCGGAGGCCGAAGCGCTGTCGACCGGCAGGAACAGGTTCCACAGGCCCTGGGCCTTGGCTTTCTCCTTGACCTTCTCGACCGTCTTCAGCGCCGTCCAGCGCTTGCCCGCGGCCGTGTTGGCGGCCAGCTCGGCGCTGTACTCGGCTTCGGCCGGGTAGATGTTTTCGTCCATGAACGCCTTGACGCGTTTCTGCAGGTCTTTGGTCTTGGCCGAGTATTCGAAATCCATCTTCGTCTCCTGGTGGGTGTGGGGGCGGCGGTCAGGCCTTCTGGGCGAATTGCCAGGCCATTTCAGCCATGGGGCGCGCGCCGCGGGCCGAAGCCACGGCTTGTTCGCTCGATGCGGTGCCGGCCTCGACCCGCTTGGCAATGCCTTGCAGGATCGCGGCCATGCGGAACAGGTTGTAGGCCTGGTAGAAGTTCCAGTCGGGCGCCAGCGCCTCCGGGGTGCTGATGCGGGTGCGTTCGCAATAGCGGCGGATGTATTCGCTCTCGGTGGGAATGCCCAGCGAGGCGACATCCACGCCGCCGATGCCGCGGCCCGTGCTCGGCGGCATGTGCCACGACATGCAGTGGTAGCTGAAATCGGCCAGCGGATGGCCCAGCGTGGAAAGCTCCCAGTCGAGCACCGCGATGATGCGCGGCTCGGTGGCGTGGAACATCACGTTGTCCAGGCGGTAGTCGCCGTGGACGATCGACACCTTGCTTTCGTCGCGAGCGCTCGCCGGCATGTGGGCGGGCAGCCAGTCGATCAGCCGCTCCATGGCCTCGATGGGCTGCGAGAGTTCGCCGGCACCGTCGGTCGAGGCCTTGTACTGCTTGCTCCAGCGGCCGATCTGGCGCTCGAAATAGTTGCCGGGCTTGCCATAGTCGGCCAGCCCGCGCTCGGCGAACTTCACCGTGTGCAGCGCCGAGATCACGCGGTTCATCTCGTCGTAATGGGCCGCGCGCTCGGCATTGCTCATGCCGGGCAGCGACTGGTCCCACAGCACGCGGCCCTGCATGAACTCCATCACGTAGAAGGCGCGGCCGATGATTGATTCGTCTTCGCACAGGCAGTACATGCGCGGGACCGGCACGTCGGTGCCGGCCAGGCCGCTCATGACCTTGAACTCGCGCTCCACCGCGTGGGCCGAGGGCAGCAGTTTCGCAACAGGGCCCGGCTTGGCGCGCATCACGTAGCTCTGCGAAGGCGTGACCAGCTTGTAGGTGGGGTTCGACTGGCCGCCCTTGAACATCTCCACCGTCAGCGGGCCCTTGAACCCGTCGAGGTTCTTCTCGAGCCAGGCGGAGAGCGCATCGACGTCGAAGGCGTGCTGTTGCGAGACGGCGCGGGTGCCGATGAAGTTGGAGAAGTCCTGCTGGCTCATGTCGGTTTGTCTTTGTTCTAGCTTTCAGCTTCCGAGACGCGCATCAAGGCCGCGCGATCCAGCACGACCAGGCCGCCCGGCTCGATCCGGATGGTGCCCTCGCGCTCCATCGTCTTGAGTTCCTGGTTGACCCGCTGGCGCGATGCGCCCAGCAGCTGCGCCAGCTCTTCCTGCGCCAGCTGCAGGCCGATGCGCATCTGGCTGCCGTCGTCCAGGTTGGGCACGCCGTAGCTGCGCACCAGGTGGATGAGCTGCTTGGCCAGCCGCGCCCGCAGGGGCAGGGTGTTGAGGTCTTCCACCAGCCCGAACAGCGTGCGGATGCGGCGCGCCTGCAGCCGCATCAGCGCTTCGTACAGCTCCACGTGCGACGCCAGGATCTTCTGGAAATCGGCGCGCGCCACGCAAAGAATGGTGCTGTCGCCGTGCGAGTAGGTGTCGTGCGTGCGCCGGTCCCCGTCGAACATCGCCACGTCGCCGAACCAGATGCCCGGCTCCACGTAGGTCAGCGTCACCTGCTTGCCGGAGACCGCCGTCGAGCTGACGCGCACCGCGCCCTTGGCGCAGGCGATCCAGTGATCGGGCGGGTCGCCGCGGGCGGCGATCAGGTCGCCGTCCTTGTAGCGTTTGACGAAAGCACATCGGAGGATGTCGTGCCGTAGCGATGGAGATAGGGAAGAAAACCAGCGACCACTGTTGATCGCTTCACGTTCTTCGATAGTAAGAATGGGGTCGTCCATTGGTCTGTCCTCTCGGCGACTGAAAAGCTGATGGGTGTCACGGGAGCGACGCAGCGCGCGGTCACTCGTACTGCGGCGGCTTCTTCTCGAGGAACGCGGCAATGCCGATGCCCGCGTTCGGATGGTGCAGGTTGCGCACGAAGTGGTCGCGCTCCTGCGAGAGCTGCGAAGCCAGCGTGGCGCCGCGCGCGTCGCTCAGCAGTTCCTTGATGCTGGCCAGCGAGTTGGGCGCCCGGGTATTGAGCTTGCCCGCCAGCGCCAGCGCGCCGGCCAGCGCCTGGCCGTTCTCGGTCAGCTCGTTCACCATGCCCAGCGCATGCAGGCGCGGCGCGCCGATGCGCTCGCCGTTCATGAGCCATTCGCTCGCCAGCTGGCGCGGCAGCTGCTGGCCCAGGTGCCAGCTCAGGCCGCCGTCGGGCGACAGCGCCACGTTGCTGTAGGAGGCCGCGAAGATGGCGTCGCGCGCCGCCACCACGAAGTCGCAGGCCAGCGCCAGCGAGAAGCCGGCACCGGCGGCGGCACCCTCGACCGCCGCGATGATCGGCTTGGGGAAGGTGCGGATCGAGTCGATCCAGTTGTGCAGCCCCTCGATGCTCTCGGCCTGCACCGAGCGGTCGAGCTGGCGGTTGGCCAGCAGCCGCTGCAGCGAGCCGCCGGCACAGAACCATTCGCCTTCGCCCACGATGACGACGCTGCGGATCTCCGCGCTGCCCTCGGCGCCGTTGAGCGCCTCGATGCCGGCGGCGTAGATCTCGGGGCCCAGCGCATTGCGCTGGGTCGGGTTGGAGATGGTCAGCACCATGGTGCTGCCTTCGCTGGTGCTCTTGAGTTCGGCGGTCATGGTCTGCCTGCTTATTCTTCTTCGTGCAGCAGGCTCAGGCCCAGCGCGCCGCGGCGGCGCAGCCACGGGCTCGGGCGATAGCGCGGATCGCCATACACCGTCTGCAGGTTGAACAGCACCTCGAGCATGTTGGTCGGGCCGTAGAGGTTGCCCATGGCCAGCGGGCCGCGCGGGTAGCCCAGGCCCAGCTGCACCGCGGTCTCGAGGTCGGCCGGCGTGCACACGCGCTGCTGGCACATGTCGGCTGCGATGTTGACGATGGTGCCGATCACGCGCTGCGTGACAAAGCCGCCGCTGTCGCGGATCACGCTCACCGCCTTGCCGTCGCGCGCGAAGAGGGCGTGCGCGGCGTCGCGGATGTCGCGGCGCGTGGCCGGATTGGTGGCGAGCACCCGGCGCTTGGTGGCGGCGTCGTCGATCAGCATGTCGATGCCGATGGTGCGCGTGGCGTCCAGGCGCTCGACGGCGGCGACCGTGGTCACGTCGAAGCCCAGCGGTGCCACCAGGATCAGCGAATGCGGCGCGGGCGCGGCGCCGCTGTCGATCTGCGCGCCCAGCGTGTTCACCAGGCGCAGGAGTTCGGCGCGGCGTGCAGCGCGCGGCGACACCCACACCGACGGCGTGCCGTCGACCACGGGCGCGGGGGCCTCGGGCGCCTGCTGAATCACGCCGTCGGCGTAGCGGTAGAAGCCTTCGCCCGTCTTGCGGCCCAGCGCGCCGGCGGCCAGGCGCTGCGCGGTGATCACGCTCGGGCGGAAGCGGGGTTCCTCGAAGTACTGGTGGTAGATCGACTCCATCACCGGGTGCGACACGTCGAGCGCCGTCAGGTCGAGCAGCTCGAACGGGCCGAGGCGAAAGCCCGCCTGGTCCTTGAGGATGCGGTCGATGGTGGCGAAATCGGCCACGCCTTCGCTGACGATGCGCAGCGCCTCGGTGCCGTAGCCGCGGCCCGCGTGGTTGACGATGAAGCCGGGGGTGTCCTGCGCCTGCACGGCGCTGTGGCCCATCTGCCTGGCGTAGCCCGCCAGTTGCGCGCAGACCTCGGGGGCGGTCTTGAAGCCGGCCACCACCTCGACCACCTTCATGAGCGGCACGGGGTTGAAGAAGTGGAAGCCCGCAACGCGCTCGGGGCGGGCGAGCCCGGCCGCAATGGCCGTCACCGACAGCGACGAGGTGTTGGTGACCAGCGTGGCGCTCTCGGCCACCACGCCTTCGAGTTCGCGGAACAGCTTGCGCTTGACTTCCAGGTCTTCGACCACGGCCTCGACCACCAGGTCGCAGCCGGCGAGCGCCTGGATCGAATCGACCGCCTTGACGCGGGCGACGTACGCGTCGCGCGCGGCGGCGTCGATCTTGCCTTTTTCGTGCAGCTTGTTCCATTGGGCGGCGAGGGCTTCGCGGCCGCGCTCCGCGGCGCCCGCGAAGCTGTCGAGCAGCAGCACTTCGCTGCCTGCCTGGGCGGCGATCTGCGCGATGCCGCGACCCATGGCGCCGGCGCCTATGACGCCGATTCGGGTGTAGTTCACTGTCATTTGCTGAAGATTTTCGCTGGTTGAGGGGTATCCGGCCTGCCGCGCAGGCGTCGACGCAAGCGCTGTCGTCACCTGCGATTTTGCAGTTGCGCGCGGGCGGGGCGTGACGGGTTTTACGCGAGGGCGCGATTTCAGGCCGGGCGGCGGCTGCGGTCGATGGCGGTGCTGAGCGAGATGGCCACCAGCATGACGCCGAAACCGACCCAGCTCATCCAGGCCGCCGCGTCGTGCGCCAGCAGCCAGCCGCCGAGCGCAGCGCCCACGGCCTGGCCTGTATAGATGCCGGAGCTGTTGAGCGCCACCGAGCCCGGCGCGAGGGCCGGCGCCAGGCCCACCAGGCGGGCCTGCTGGGCCGAATTGGTGGCGAAGCAGCCCAACCCCCAGGGCACCAGCAGCACGGCCAGCCAGGCGAGCGTGGAAGCGGTCGGCCACAAGAGCAGACTCAGCGCGATCAGCGAGGTAGTGACCAGCACCATGCGCCCGGCCCCGACGCGGTCGATGAAGCGGCTGACCACCATGTTGCCGATGAGCCCGCAGGCGCCGAACAGGGCCCACATCACGCTCAGCGTGGTGGCGTCCGCGCCGAAGCTCTGCTTGAGGATGGGGCCGAAATAGCTGAACAGCACGAACTGCCCGGCGCCCTGCAGCGCCGTCACCGCCACGATGCCCATCAGCACCGGACTGCGCAGCACGCGCGACCAGGCGGCGGCGGTGAGTGCCGCCGGGCGAATGCCGGCGGGCAGGGTGAGCCAGATCGATGCCGCGCTCACGACGCTGAGCAGCGCAACCGCCACGAAGGCCATGCGCCAGCCCAGGTGCCCGCCGATCAGCGCGCCGATGGGCAGTCCCAGCACCGAGGCCATCGACCAGCCCAGGAACACGAAGGTGACGGCGCGCCCGCGCTGCTCGGGCGGTACCAGCAGGCCGGCGCAGGCTGCGGCCTGGGGCGTGAAGATGGCCGGCGCGATCACCGTGAGCATGCGTACCGGCAGCAGCGCGCCGAAGCTCGGCATGAGCGCCGCGAGAGCGTGGCCCGCCGCATACCAGAGCAGGGTGAGCGCGAGCAGCTGGCGGCGGTCCCACCCCGCGACGGCGGCGGCCAGCAGCGGCGCGCCGATGCACATCACCGCCGCCGCGGCGGTGATCAACTGGCCCGCGGTGGCGACCGAAATGGCCAGCGAAGCGCTGATTTCATTGAGCGTGCCGGGCACGACCATCACGCCCGTGCCGATCACGAAGTTGCCGACCAGCAGCGCCCAGAGCGCACCCTTGGGCGCGGGCCGGCTCACCGGCGAACCTGCAGCGCGCCGGGATTCACGATGTTCGTGGGATTGCCGTTGATGTAGCTCACGACGTTGTCGAAGGCCTGGCCGAAGTAGCTCTCGTAGCTCTCCTGCTCGACGTAGCCGATGTGCGGTGTGCAGATGCAGTTCTCCAGCCGCAGCAGTGCGTGGCCCTGCAGCGGCGGCTCGCTCTCGAACACGTCGATGGCGGCCAGCCCGGGGCGGCCACGGTTGAGCGCCGCGAGCAGCGCGTCGGCCTCGACCAGCTCGGCACGCGAGGTGTTGACGAACAGCGCCGTCGGCTTCATGCGCGAGAGATCCTCGAGCGTGATGAGACCGTTGGTTTCGTCGTTGAGCCGCAGGTGGACCGACAGCACGTCGGCGGCTGCGAAGAACTCCTGGCGGTTCTGCGCCACCTGGAAGCCGTCGGAGCGGGCCTTGGCGCAGCTGGCTTCACGCCCCCAGATCACGACCTGCATGCCGAAGGCCTGCCCGTAGCGCGCGACCAGCTGGCCGATGCGGCCGTAGCCCCAGATGCAGAGCGTCTTGCCCTTGAGCACCGAGCCCAGCCCGAAGTTGGGCGGCATCGAGGCCGACTTGAGGCCCGATTGCTGCCACGCCCCGTGCTTGAGGTTGCTGATGTATTGCGGCAGCCGGCGCATGGCGGCCATGATGAGCGCCCAGGTGAGCTCGGCAGGTGCCTGGGGGGAGCCGGAGCCTTCCGCCACGGCGATGCCGCGCTCGGTGCAGGCCGCCACGTCGATGTGGCCCGCGACGCGACCCGTTTGCGAAATGAGCTTGAGCTTGGGCAGCTTCTCGATGAGCTGCCGGGAGATCTGTGTGCGCTCGCGAATCAGCACGATCACGTCGGCGTCCTTGAGGCGAACCGAGAGTTGCCCGATGCCCTTGACCGTGTTGGTGTAGACCTTGGCTGCGTACGCGTCCAGCTTGGCGGCGCAGCGCAATTTGCGCACGGCGTCCTGATAGTCGTCGAGGATCACAATATTCATGGCGTGCCATTGTGCCTCGCAGCATTGGGATGTCGCACCCCCGAACGTTTGGATACCCACTGCCGACGGGCTCTCCCAGGGGGCCGCGCCTCAGTGCAGGCGTGTGGAGCGGGGCGCGGTGACCATGGCTTCGGCCGCTTCGAGGGCCGCCAGACGGTCGAGCTCCGCGCACACGTCGTCCATGCGGCCGGAGATCACGACACGGTTGCTGCGCTGCTGGCCCTTTCCGTCGACCACACGCACCACGCGCAACGGGCGCGCCGGCGCGGTGGCTGCGGCCGCCGGTGGCGTCGCGCCGCAAGACGGACGCACCGCGACATAGCGCAGGCCGGCGGAACTCTCGCTGTGGTCGAGCGGGGTGTGGCGATGGGGGCGGCGTGCCGGAATCAAACGGTTGGCGAGCGATTGCAGCGGCATCCAGAAATCAGCGATGGCGAGGAGGGCGATTCCCATGTGAACTCCAAAAAAGTATGAGGTTGAACACAGGCAGGATTTCTTGAATCGGCCGCGACAGGGTGATGGCGACTTCGCGCCATACGCCCGCCACCTGTCGCGGCCGGGTGAGTGCTGCCGCCAGCAGGCCTACATCAGCATGGTGTTGCGGATGAGGCCCACGGCGAGGCCTTCGATCTCGAAGGGCTCGCCGGGCTGGACGATGATGGTCGGGTAGTCGGGGTTCTCGGCGTGCAGCTCGATGACCTGCTTGTTGCGTTTCAGGCGCTTGACGGTGACCTCGTCGCCCAGGCGCGCCACCACGATCTGGCCGTTGCGCGCTTCCTTGGTGGCCTGCACGGCGAGCAGGTCGCCGTCCATGATGCCGGCGTCGCGCATGGACATGCCGCGCACCTTGAGCAGGTAGTCGGGCTGGCGCTGGAACAGTGTGTTCTCGACGTAGTAGGTCTGGTCGACGTGCTCTTGCGCCAGGATGGGCGAGCCCGCGGCGACGCGGCCGATGAGCGGCAGTGCCAGTTGCGCCATGCCGGGCAGCGAGAGCGAGAACTGCCCGCCTTCGCGGTGGCGCGTTTCGTTCAGCGAGCGCAGGGCGTCGCCCTTGAGGCGGATGCCTCGCGAGGTGCCGCTGACGAGTTCGATGACACCCTTGCGGGCCAGTGCCTGCAGGTGCTCTTCGGCCGCGTTGGCCGACTTGAACCCGAGTTCATTGGCGATTTCGGCGCGCGTGGGTGGCGCGCCGGTTCGGGCGATGGCGCTCTGGATCAAGTCCAGGATCTGCTGCTGGCGGGCTGTAAGCTTCACGGCGAACTGCATATGTGGTTCCTTGCGGCACTGGCTAGATATCCAGTACCTGTATTTTTAACCAGTTTTAAAGAGTTGACAAGCCATGCCTGATTTCCCTTCGCCTGAACTGCGCCGCGTGGTCGTGCTGGGTACCGGCGGCACCATCGCCGGCAAGGCCGCCAGCAGCGGCGACAACATCGGCTACACGGCGGGGCAGGTGGGCGTGGCGGACCTTCTGGGCGGCATCGAGGCGCCCCAGGGCGTGACGCTGGTGGCGGAGCAGGTCGCGCAACTGGACAGCAAGGACATGTCCCTCGAGACATGGCAAAAGCTCGCGCAGCGCTGCGCGCACTGGCTGGCCGAGCCCGACGTGGCGGGCGTGGTGATCACGCACGGCACCGACACGCTGGAGGAGACGGCCTTCTTCCTGCATTCCGTACTGGCGTGCGCGAAGCCTGTGGTGCTGACCTGCGCCATGCGCCCGGCGAGCGCGCTGTCGCCCGATGGTCCGCAGAACGTGCGCGATGCCATCGGCGTGGCTCTGGCAGCGGGTGCGAAGGGGGTGACCGTGGTGTGCGCCGGCGCGATGCACAGTGGCGCCGACGTGCAGAAAGTTCACACCTACAGGCTTGATGCCTTCGCATCAGGCGATGCAGGCGTGGTGGGCTATGTGGAAGAAGGTGAAGTGCGCCGCGTGAGGGCGTGGCCCGAGGGCGGGGCGCTGCCGGCTTCGAAGATCTTCGAGGCGGCCGCCGTCCAGTGGCCTCGTGTGGAAATCGTCATGAGCCATGCCGGCGCGAGCGGTGCGGTCGTCGAGGCGCTGCTGCAGCCCGGCAGCGCCGAACCGGTCCGTGGACTGGTGCTGGCCGCCACCGGCAACGGCACGCTGCATCACGCACTCGAAGCGGCTGCGCTGAAGGCGCTGGAGGCGGGCGTGGCGGTGGTTCGCGCGACGCGCTGCATGAACGGGCGCATCCTGCCGACAGCCGATGACCGCCTGCGGGACGCGGGCACGCTCACGCCGGTGAAGGCGCGCATCGCGCTGATGCTCGATTTGCTCGGGTGAGGTGGTGGCCGCCCTGACGGAGGGCGACCGGCAATCAGCTGCTCAGCGCTGCGAGTGCGCGCTGGGTGATCTCATCGACCGTGCCCACGCCCTTGATGGCGCGGTACTTCGGCGCGGCGGCCGGGTCGGTCTTGGCCCAGGCCGAGTAGTAGTCGACCAGCGGACGCGTCTGCTGGCTGTACACGTCGAGCCGCTTGCGCACGGTTTCTTCCTTGTCGTCCTCGCGCTGGATCAGGTCTTCGCCGGTGACGTCGTCCTTGCCTTCCACCTTGGGCGGGTTGAACTTGACGTGGTAGGTGCGGCCCGAAGCCGGGTGCGAGCGGCGGCCGCTCATGCGCTCGATGATGTCGCCGAAGGGCACGTCGATCTCGAGCACGTAGTCGAGCTTGACGCCCGCCGCCTTCATGGCGTCGGCTTGCGGAATGGTGCGGGGGAAGCCGTCGAACAGGAAGCCGCTGGCGCAATCGGCCTGGGCGATGCGTTCCTTCACGAGATTGATGATCAGGTCGTCGCTGACCAGTGCACCTGCATCCATGATGGCCTTGGCCTGCAGCCCGAGCGGCGTGCCGGCCTTGACGGCGGCGCGCAGCATGTCGCCGGTCGAGATTTGGGGGATGCTGTACTTCTGGCAAATGAAGGCCGCTTGCGTGCCTTTGCCCGCCCCGGGCGCGCCCAGCAAAATTAGTCTCATGGTGTCCTCGGACGGTTCTTAGATTTTGTGTCGCGCCAGGCGTCGGCTTCAGGGGCTTTGGGCAGGGCGGAGTTGCTTCGAGGATAGCACGCGTGCTCCCCGGGATTTGTCGCTGCCCCGACAGGCACGTCGAGCCCCTCAGGCCGTCGGGCCGGCGGCGAAGACCGCGCGCACGCGCGCCAGGTCTTCGGGCGTGTCGATGCCCGGGCCGGGCGCCACGTGGCTCACGTGGACGGCGATGCGGTGTCCGTGCCACAGCGCCCGCAACTGCTCGAGCGCCTCGGTCGCCTCGACGGGCGAAGGCGGCAGCGACGGAAACTTGCGCACGAAGCCTGCGCGGTAGCCGTAGATGCCGATGTGGCGCAGGGGGGCTGGCGTGGGCAGCACCGTGGGCGCGGCGCCGTTGGCGGAACCGTCGCGCCACCAGGGGATGGGCGCACGGCTGAAGTACATGGCGTTGCCCTGTGCATCGAGCACGGCCTTCACCACGTTCGGATTCATGAAGTCGGCCGGCGAATCGATCTCGTGGGCCGCGGTGCTCATGGCGGCCTCCGCATGGGTGGCCAGCGTGGAGGCCACGGCATCGATCAGCGCCGGGTCGATCAGGGGCTCGTCGCCCTGCACGTTGACGACGATGTCGTCGCCATCGAGGCCGAGCTGCTCGCAGGCCTCGGCCAGCCGGTCGGTGCCGCTGGGGTGGTCCTGGCGGGTCAGGATCGCATCGACGCCGTGCGCCTTGCAGGCATCGATGATCGAGACGTCGTCGCCGGCCACCACCACGCGCACGGCACCGGACTCGCTGGCGCGCCGGGCCACGCGCACCACCATCGGCACGCCGGCGATGTCGGCCAGGGGCTTGTTGGGGAGCCTTGTCGACGCCAAGCGCGCCGGCACCAGGACCGTGAAGCTCACAGCCCGAGCTCTTCGTCGGAAAGCGTGCGTGCCTCGTTTTCCAGCAGCACGGGAATGCCGTCGCGCACAGGGTAGGCCAGGCGCGCGCTGCGCGAGCAGAGCTCCTGCTTTTCGGGGTTCCAGGTCAACGGACCCTTGGTGACGGGGCAGACGAGCAGTTCAAGCAGCTTGGTATCCATCGAGCGATGATAGCTTTGCGTCGAGCGCGGTGAAGAATTCCGGAGCGGGTGCGAAGAGCAGTGGCACCGCCAGCGCGCCGGGTGCCTTTTGCCACAGCTTGACCGCGTCTTTTTCGGTGCAGACGAGAGGGCCGCCCGCACCGGCCGGGTGTTGCCAGGCGTCGAAGTCGTAGTGGTCGGGCAGCGCGATGGTTTCGGCGAGCGTGAGGCCGCGGCCCCGGAGCATGGCGAAGAAGGCCTCCGGGCGTGCGATGGCCGCGAGCGCGGTCACCGGTTTGCCTGCCAGCGTGCTCAACGGCACGCGCTGCCCCTCGCTCGTGAGGGCGTAGTCCGCAAGGCGCCGCGTGGCGGTGTAGCCGCCTGCGAATGCGGGGTGTTCGCCGCTGTGCAGCACCAGGTCGCAGCGGCGTGGCCACGCCTCGCGCAGCGGGCCCGCCGGCAGGCGCCAGCCGTTGCCGATGCCGCGGTCGTCGAACACGCAGATCTCGATGTCGCGGCCGAGCGCCAGGTGTTGCAGCCCGTCGTCGCTGACGATGACTTGCGTGCCGGGATGCCGCTCCAGCAGCGCAAGGGCCGCCTCGATGCGCCTGCGCGCGACGAACACGGGGGCCTTCGTGGCGTGGTGAATCAGGGCGGGCTCGTCGCCGACGTCGCGGGGATCGCTGTCGGCCGTCGCTTCACGGCAGTCGTCGGTGCGCCGGCCGTAGCCACGGGACACCACGCCCACCTGGATGCCGCGCGCGCGCAGATGGCGCACCACCGCCATCACCACGGGCGTCTTGCCGGCGCCGCCCGCGATCACGTTGCCGACGACGATCACCGGCACGGGCACGCACTCCGACCTAAGCCACCCGAGCCGATAGAGCCATCCCCGAACGGCGAAGAGAGCTGCATAGAGCACCGACAGCGGCCACAGCAGGCAGGCCAGCAGGCCGCGGCGCAGCCACGCTTCCTGCAATCGCGAGGCGGCGGGCGCCTGCGTGCTGCTGCGGCCTTCGGACGGCACTCAGCGCCCGGCTTGCGCCGTCGACTGGGCTGCGAAGGTGATCTGCATCAGGCCGGCGCGGCGTGCTGCCTCCATCACCGTGACGACGGCCTGGTGCGGGCTGGTCGCGTCGGCGCTGATGATCACCACGCTGTCCTTGCCGCCGGTAGCCGCGGCGGCGAGCGCGGCGGCCACGGCATCGACGTTGCGGTCGGCCAGGGGCGTCTTGTTGACCGAATAGCGGCCGTCGGCCGACACCGCCACGATCACTTCCTTCGGATAGTCGCGCTGCGCGTCGACGTCCGCGGTCGGCAGCCGAAGCTGCATTTCGGTGAACTTGCTGTATGTGGTCGACAGCATCAGGAAGATCAGGATCACCAGCAGCACGTCGATGAACGGGATCAGGTTGATCTCCGGCTCGTCGCGCGCACCGTGGCGGAACTGCATGCGGCCTCGGGTCATGGCGTCACTTGCGCAGGGCGTTCAGATGGCGGGCGAAGCGCTCGCCCGACAGCTCGAGGTTCAGCAGGTATTCGTCGACCCGGCTGCGGAAATAGCGCCAGAAAATGAGCGTCGGAATCGCCACGATCAGCCCGAACGCCGTGTTGTACAGCGCGATCGAGATGCCGTGCGCCAGTTGCGCCGGGTTGCCCGAGCCGACGGCGCCGCTGCCGGGGGACTGCGAGCCGAAGATCTCGATCATGCCGATCACCGTGCCCAGCAGGCCCAGCAGCGGGGCGGCGGAAGCGATGGTGGCCAGGGCAGGCAGGTAGCGCTCCAGCTTGTGCGCCACGGTGCGGCCGGAGGCCTCCATGGCGGCGCGCAGGTCGTCTTCGGTGCAGCGGGGGTTGGCGTTCAGCGCGCGCAGGCCGGCGGCGAGCACCTGGCCGAGCATCGAGTTGCGTTCGAGCTTGGTCACCACGTCGGGGCCGGGAATGGCTCCCTGAGACACCGTGATGGTTTCGTCGAGCAGCTTCGGCGGCAGTACCCTCACGGTCTTCAGACTCGTGAAACGTTCTATAACCAGCGCGAGCGCAATGACCGAACAAGCGAGCAAGGGCCAGATCGGCCAACCCGCGGCAACTATGATGGAAAACAAGAAAATCCTCCGGCCCGTAGACTGCAAATGCGCGGCGATTATCCACTGAGCCCACCATCGGCACGCGCCTTGTTTTGGTGTCGGCAAGGACGCACAGATTCTGTGGATAACTTTGTGACTAACCTGCTGCGCAACGTGTCCGAACCCGCATGGAATGGGCTTTTCGCTAGAACGACTGAATTTTGAGCAGCACTTTTTTCAATGAAATCAATGGCTTGCACGGAAAACCGTGCACCTGTCCCGCATTGGGGGCTGGCAGCAGGGGGCGGGCCGCGCGTTGTGGAAGAGTGGCATCTGGCCGAGCGTGCACTTCGTGAGCTTGCGTGACATGAATTCCGCGCCAGGACCGCGCGTCTGGGCCGTCGGCGCCTTGTGCCATGCGGTTGCCGACGCGCTCGACGCGCGTTTCAACCCGGTGACGGTGCGCGGCGAAATCTCGGGTTTTTCCCGCGCCTCAAGTGGACATTGTTACTTCGCCCTCAAGGACGAATCGGGCCAACTGCGCTGTGCGATGTTTCGTCGCGCCGCCGGCCTGCTCGATTTTTCGCCCCGCGACGGCGACCAGGTCGAGGTGCGCGGCCGGCTCGCGGTGTACGAACCGCGTGGCGATCTGCAACTCGTCGTGGAGAGCTTGCGGCGCGCGGGGCAGGGTGCCCTGTTCGAGCAGTTCATGCAGCGCAAGGCGCGTCTGGAGGCCGAGGGACTGTTCGACCCGGCGCGCAAGCGTGCCTTGCCCGCCATGCCGCGTTCGGTGGGCGTTGTCACGTCGCTCGGCGCGGCGGCGCTGCATGACGTCGTGACGGCGCTGCGGCGCCGCGTACCGCACATTCCGGTGGTGCTGGCGCCCGCCGCCGTGCAGGGAGCGAACGCGCCGGGTGAACTCGTTCGCGCGCTGAACTCGCTCTACGCGCTCGAGCCGGCGGCCGACGTGATCCTGCTTGTGCGCGGGGGCGGCTCGATCGAAGACCTGTGGGCATTCAACGACGAGGCCCTGGCGCGCACGATCGTGCAGAGCCCGGTGCCCGTGGTCAGCGGCGTGGGACACGAGACCGACTTCACCATCGCCGATTTCTGTGCCGACCTGCGCGCGCCCACGCCGACCGCGGCGGCTGAACTCGTCAGCGCGCCGCGTGACCTGTGGCTGGGCGCACTCGACCTGCTCGAAGAGCGGCTCGACGATTCCCTGGGCGGCCGCCTGGATGTGCTCGGACAGCGGCTCGACCAGGCGGCGGGGCGGCTCGGGCGTCCGTCGAACCTCGTGGCGCGCCAGCAACTGCGGCTGGTGCACCACGCACAGCGCCTCCAATACGCGATGCGATCGAGGCGCGAGCGCCTGGCGCATGCGCCGCGCGCCTTGGCCGCGGATTTTCCCCAGAAGCTCGAAAGAGCGGTGACCCAACGCCATGACCGGCTGGAGCGCATGGCGCTGCGGCTGAGGCTGCTCGATCCGGCATTGGTCCTGCAACGCGGCTACGCCTGGCTCACAGATGCCGACGGACGTGCGGTCGTGAGCGCGAAGCAATTGGCACCGGGCGACGCGGTCGTCGCAAGGCTCGCCGACGGAGAGGTCGACATGACCGTCTCTCCGGGCGGTGTCACGGGAACACGTCCGACGCGACCTCAATGATTAATTCCTAGAATCCACGATTCCCACAACCAACCCACGAGAAAAAACCATGGAACATGTGCTCCCACCCCTGCCGTACGCACTCGACGCACTGGCACCCGAGTATTCGAAGGAAACCCTCGAGTACCACTACGGCAAGCACCACAACGCCTACGTGGTGAACCTCAACAACCTGCAGAAGGGCACCGAATTCGAAGCGATGACGCTCGAGGAGATCGTCAAGAAATCCAGCGGCGGCATCTACAACAACGCGGCCCAGATCTGGAACCACACCTTCTTCTGGAACTGCATGAAGCCGCAAGGCGGCGGCGCACCGACCGGCGCGCTGGCCAAGGCCATCGAAGCCAAGTGGGGCAGCTACGATGCCTTCAAGGAAGCCTTCGTGAAGTCGGCCGTGGGCAACTTCGGCTCGGGCTGGACCTGGCTGGTGAAGAAGGCAGACGGTTCGGTGGACATCGTGAACACCGGCGCCGCCGGCACGCCGCTGACCACCGCGGACACCGCGCTGCTGACCGTTGACGTCTGGGAACACGCCTACTACATCGACTACCGCAACCTGCGCCCGAAGTTCGTCGAGACCTTCCTGGCCAAGCTGGCCAACTGGGAATTCGCAGAGAAGAACTTCGGCTGAGCCCTGGCCTTGCAATGAAGAAAGCCGACCCGCGGGTCGGCTTTTTTGTGGGCTCAAGCCAGCACGAACTCAGCGCTTGTTGGCTGTGAACAGTTCTCCGCCGAGCTTCGCACCCTTCTTGATGTTCTTCTTGGCGAACCAGCCTTGATTCATCTCGAGCACGTAGCGCACCGGCTCCAGAGAGCAGTGCGAGTTCTCGGTCATGGGCTGCATGTCGACCAGGTTCACGATACGGCCGTCGTCGGCCACGAAGGCGGCGGTCAGCGGCAGGATCGTGTTGCGCATCCAGAAGCACTGCGTGGCAGGCTGCTCGAACACGAAGATCATGCCTTCGGCTTGCGGCATCTCCTTGCGGAACATCAAGCCGATCTCGCGCTGCAGGGGGGTCTGCGCAATCTGCGCATCGATCTTGTACAGGCCGACCGACAACTGGGTGCGCGGCAGATCGGTCTGGGGTTGCTGCTGGGCATGCGCCGTCATCATGAAGGACGCGGATACGAGGAGCAGGGCGGCTAGACGCTGGAACATCGGACGACTCTTTCAGGGCGGGAACCGTGCAGGTCCGGCCTCAACCAGATATGCAAATGAAAATGCCCGCTGATGCGGGCATTGCCGGTGAGCTTGAAAGCTTACACCTTCTTGGAAGCGGCCGTGTGGGCCTTGGCGACGTGGCGGACCTTGTGCTTCTTGGCTGCGTGCTTCTTGGCGGAAGCATGCTTGGCAACCTTGGCTGCCGGAGCAGCCGTGGTGGGTTCGGCTTGTTGAGCGAAAGCGCCGACGGCGAAGAGACCGGCGACCAGGGCTGCGAGCAGCTTGTTCATGAGGATATCCTTTGAAATTCGTTGATCTGGATTGCCCTCCCTGCGGAAGGTAGACATTCAACGAAGGCCGTTCCGCGCGGTTGACAGCAAAGAGACCGATGCGGGCGAAAAAAAAGCGCTCCGAAGAGCGCTCCTTTTTCGTGGGCTTGCCGAATTACTTCGGGGTGCCGCCTTGGGTCGACTTGCGCTTGACGCTGCCGTCCTTGTTGCGACGACGCTGGTCGCGGGTTTCAGCACGCTTCTCGCCGGAAGCTGCAGCCTTGTCGCCACCGATGGCGCCGCCTTCGGGGGTCTTGGCTTCGTCGCCAGCAGCAGCCTTGACTTGGCCGGCGGGCTTTGCAGCCTTCTTGGCTTCGGCACGTTGCTGCGACTTGCTGTTCGTGGCGTTCCCTTGTTCGGGCGTGGTGCCAGCCGGGTTTTGGGCGTAAGCGCCAGCTGCAAACAGGCCGGCGATCATGACTGCGAGAATTTTGCTCATTGAGATTCCTCTATTCGAGAATTGATTGGAAACGCCTCCCGGCGAGCAGAAGGTCAGACACTAACGAGGCCATTGGCCTGATGGTTGACAAACCCTCGCTGATGGGTTGCGTCTAAAATGTACAGCGATTTGTTCACGTCCTGTAAGCGATTCCTCACGGCTGTCTGAATTCGCTGACACTCGTCAAAATTACGCCACTCCCCCGGAGCCCAACCCCCTCATGTCCAGCTATCAGCACATCAAAGTCCCGACCGAAGGCCAGAAGATCTCGGTCAATGCTGACAACTCCCTCAATGTGCCTGACCAACCGATCATCCCCTTCATCGAAGGCGACGGGACCGGACTGGACATCACGCCGGTGATGCTCAAGGTAGTGGACGCCGCGGTGGCCAAGGCCTACGGCGGCAAGAAGAAGATCCACTGGATGGAGGTCTACGCCGGCGAGAAGTCGACCAAGGTCTACGGCCCCGACGTCTGGCTGCCCGAAGAAACGCTGCAGGCCGTGCGCGAGTACGTCATCTCCATCAAGGGCCCGCTCACCACGCCGGTCGGCGGCGGCATCCGCTCGCTCAACGTCGCGCTGCGCCAGGAGCTCGACCTCTACGTCTGCCTGCGCCCCATCCGCTATTTCGAGGGTGTGCCCAGCCCGGTGCGCGAGCCGCACAAGACCAACATGGTGATCTTCCGCGAGAACTCGGAAGACATCTATGCGGGCATCGAGTTCGAAGCCGAGAGCGACAAGGCCAGGAAGCTCATCAAGTTCCTGCAGGACGAAATGGGCGTCAAGAAGATCCGTTTCCCGAACACCTCGGGCATCGGCGTCAAGCCCGTGTCGATCGAAGGCACCGAACGCCTGGTGCGCAAGGCGCTGCAGTACGCCATCGACAACGACAAGCCCAGCGTGACCATCGTCCACAAGGGCAACATCATGAAGTTCACCGAGGGTGGCTTCCGTGACTGGGCCTACAACCTCGCCGCCAAGGAGTTCGGTGCCGAGCTGATCGACGGCGGCCCGTGGATGAAGTTCAAGAATCCGAAGACGGGCAAGGACATCACCGTCAAGGACAGCATTGCCGACGCGTTCCTGCAGCAGATCCTTCTGCGCCCCGCGGAGTACAGCGTGATTGCCACACTCAACCTCAACGGCGACTACGTGTCCGACGCCCTGGCTGCGCAGGTCGGCGGCATCGGCATCGCCCCGGGCGCGAACCTGAGCGACACCGTCGCGATGTTCGAGGCCACGCATGGCACGGCGCCCAAGTACGCGGGCAAGGACTACGTCAACCCCGGCTCCGAAATCCTCTCGGCCGAAATGATGCTGCGCCACATGGGCTGGACCGAAGCCGCCGACCTGATCATCAGCTCGATGGAGAAGTCCATCGCCAGCAAGAAGGTCACCTACGACTTCGCGCGCCTGATGGACGGCGCCACGCAGGTGAGCTGCTCGGGCTTTGGCCAGGTCATGATCGACAACATGTAATTGCACGAGAAGCGGAGGCCGTGGCCTCGCGCACACGGCAGTCGGGCCCTTGGATCTTCGAAAGGAATCCAGGGGCTTTTTCTTTGCGATATACAGGAAAGATCAGGAAAGACGAGCAGCGCGCCGTTTTTTTATGCCTGCCGGGCTGTCGCACACGGCGCAAGCCCCTTGATTTGTCGAATATGCGCCACCAAGTCTTCATGCGCCGGCACGGTGCTTGCACGCTCTATAGAATCTTTTTCATGGCAACGAGAATTCCCAAAACTCCCAGCACCCCGCCGGCCCAGAAACCGGCCGGGGATGACGGAGATTCGGTCGTCCTGGAGCGCCGGCCGCAGAAAACAGCGCCGCCCCAGATGTACCAGGTGGTGATGCTGAACGACGACTACACGCCAATGGAGTTCGTGATCGTCGTGCTGCAGGAATACTTCAGCAAGGACCGCGAAACCGCGACCCAGATCATGCTCAAGATCCACCTCGATGGCCGCGGTGTCTGTGGGGTCTATTCCCGCGACATGGCGGCCACCAAGGTCAATCAGGTGATGGAAGCCGCTCAGCAAGCAGGGCATCCGCTGCAATGTGTCAGCGAACCTGTTGCGTGAACCTGTTGAATTGCGCAAGCTCCAACCCATCTGAGAACTTATTTACAGCAAGGCAAAAGGAAATCACATGATTGCCCAGGAACTGGAAGTCAGCTTGCACATGGCCTTCGTCGAGGCCCGGCAGCAGCGCCACGAGTTCATCACCGTGGAGCATTTGCTGCTCGCTTTGCTGGACAACCCGAGCGCCGCGGAAGTTCTGCGCGCCTGCTCGGCCAACGTCGACGACCTTCGGGCGTCGCTCACCAACTTCATCAAGGACAACACGCCACAGGTGGCGGGTACCGACGATGTCGACACCCAGCCGACCCTGGGTTTCCAGCGCGTCATCCAGCGCGCCATCATGCATGTGCAGTCCACCGGCAACGGCAAGAAGGAAGTCACCGGCGCCAACGTGCTGGTTGCGATCTTCGGTGAGAAGGACTCGCACGCCGTCTATTACCTCCACCAGCAGGGCGTGACCCGCCTGGACGTGGTCAACTTCATTGCCCACGGCATCAAGAAGAGCGATCCGCCGGAAGCCGTCAAGGGCGCGGGCGAAGCGCCTTCGAGCGAGGGCGAAGAGGGCGGCAGCGAACGCAACGAGAAGGCATCGCCGCTCGAGCAGTTCACCCAGAACCTCAACCAGCTCGCCAAGGACGGCAAGATCGACCCGCTGATCGGCCGCGAGTACGAGGTCGAGCGCGTCATCCAGATCCTGTGCCGCCGGCGCAAGAACAACCCGCTGCTCGTCGGCGAGGCCGGCGTGGGCAAGACCGCGATCGCCGAGGGGCTCGCATGGCGCATCACGCAGGGCGACGTGCCGGAAATCCTGGCCGAGTCGAACGTGTTCTCGCTCGACATGGGCGCGCTGCTGGCCGGCACCAAGTACCGCGGTGACTTCGAACAGCGCCTGAAGGGCGTGCTCAAGTCGCTCAAGGACAAGCCGAACGCCATCCTGTTCATCGACGAGATCCACACGCTGATCGGTGCGGGCGCGGCTTCGGGCGGCACGCTCGATGCGTCGAACCTGCTCAAGCCGGCGCTCTCCAGCGGACAGCTCAAGTGCATCGGCGCAACCACCTTCACCGAATATCGCGGCATCTTCGAAAAAGACGCGGCGCTGTCGCGTCGCTTCCAGAAGGTCGACGTGGTCGAGCCGTCGGTGCAGGAGACCGTCGACATCCTGAAGGGCCTGAAGTCGCGCTTCGAGGAACACCACGGCGTGAAGTACGCGGTGGCGGCCCTGCAGGCCGCGGCCGAGCTCAGCGCCAAGTACATCAATGACCGTCACCTGCCCGACAAGGCGATCGACGTCATCGACGAAGCCGGTGCCGCCCAGCGCATCCTGCCGCCGAGCAAGCGCAAGAAGACCATCAGCAAGACGGAAGTCGAGGAAATCGTGGCGAAGATCGCGCGCATTCCCCCGGCCAACGTCAGCAACGACGACCGCAGCAAGCTGCAGACCATCGAGCGCGACCTCAAGAGCGTGGTGTTCGGCCAGGACAAGGCGCTCGAAGTGCTCGCCTCGGCGGTCAAGATGGCGCGTTCGGGCCTGGGCAAGGGCGACAAGCCGATCGGCTCGTTCCTGTTCTCCGGCCCCACGGGCGTCGGCAAGACCGAAGCCGCGAAGCAGCTCGCCTACATCATGGGCATCGAGCTGATCCGCTTCGACATGTCGGAGTACATGGAGCGCCATGCGGTGAGCCGCCTGATCGGCGCGCCTCCGGGCTACGTCGGTTTCGACCAGGGCGGCCTGCTGACCGAGGCCGTCACGAAGAAGCCGCACGCTGTGCTGCTGCTCGACGAAATCGAGAAGGCGCATCCGGACATCTTCAACGTGCTGCTGCAGGTCATGGACCACGGCACGCTGACGGACAACAACGGACGCAAGGCCGATTTCCGCAACGTCATCATCATCATGACGACGAACGCGGGTGCCGAGACCATGAACAAGGCGACCATCGGCTTCACCAACCCGCGCCAGGCGGGCGACGAAATGGGCGACATCAAGCGCCTGTTCTCGCCCGAGTTCCGCAACCGGCTGGACGCCATCGTCAACTTCAAGGCACTGGACGAGAACATCATCCTGCGCGTGGTCGACAAGTTCCTGCTGCAGCTGGAAACCCAGCTCAGCGAGAAGAAGGTGGAAGTCACGTTCAGCGACAAGCTGCGCAAGCACCTGGCGAAGAAGGGCTTCGATCCGCTGATGGGCGCCCGCCCGATGCAGCGCCTGATCCAGGACACGATCCGTCGTGCACTGGCAGACGAGCTGCTCTTCGGTCGCCTGACCGACGGTGGCCGCCTCGAAGTCGACCTCGACGACAAGGACGAAGTGCTGCTCGACATCCAGCCGCTCCCCAAGAAGGAAGGCAAGTCGAAGCCCGAGGCCGAGGAAACCGCCGCAGGCTGACACCCCAGCAGGCAATCCGTGGCCGACGAGGCCACGGAACAGCCTCCAAAGGCCGGTAGCATCGCGCTGCCGGCCTTTTTCTTTGGGCGCGTGCATCCATCCACCGTTTGAAGCCTTGATCCTCCCCGTCCTCAGTCCCGAATGGAAAACCGGCCTCTCCCTCGCATGGAGCGGCTACATCGCCGTGCTGTCGGTCTGGATCGTGATGCAGAAGCGCGCGCCGGTGTCCACCATGAGCTGGATCCTGTCGCTGGCGCTGCTGCCGTTCGCGGGCTTCGTCGTCTATTACTTCCTCGGGCCGCAGCGCCTGAGCAAGCAGCGGCTCAAGCGCCTGCGCAGCCGCGCCGGCGCCTCCGCCCAGGCCGATGTGGCCCGGCTGCGCGACGCGGCACACAATGCGCCGCCCGCGCTGCAGCAGATGGCCAGGCTGGGCATGGCCACCTGTGGCCTGCCGGTGTCGAGCGCGGCCGGCGTCGAGCTGCTCTCGGGCGGCGCGCGTACCTTCGACGCGATCTTCGAGGCGGTGCGTGCCGCTCGGAACCACGTCCACCTCGAGTACTACATCTTCGAGCCCGACAGGATCGGCACCGCGCTGCGCGACCTGCTGGTCGAGCGCGCAAGGCAGGGCGTGACGGTGCGCCTGCTGATCGATGCGCTCGGCTCCAAGCGCATCGGCCGCAAGTTCATGGCGCCGCTGCACGAGGCCGGCGTGAAGGTGGCGCTGTTCCACGACACCAAGATCGGCCGCCGCCTGCGCCCGGTGACCAACTACCGCACCCACCGCAAGATCGTGGTGTGCGACGGCCGGGTCGGCTTCACGGGCGGCGTGAACATCACCGACGAGGAAGACAAGCGCACCAACCCCGACGCCTACCACGACGTGCACCTGCGCATCGAGGGCAGCGCGGTGCGCTGGCTGCAGACCACCTTCCTCGAGGACTGGACCTACGCCACCGGCGAAGACCCGCGCGGCATGGACGACGCCCTGGACGCGATGCTCCCGCAGCTCGAGGCCGGCAACATTCCCGTGCAGATCGTCACCAGCGGCCCCGACAACGCGCTCGAAGCCATCCACCGCATGCACGTCGAAGCCATCCATTCGGCCACGCACCGGGCCTGGCTGACCACGCCGTATTTCGTGCCCGGCGAGCCCGCGCTCATGGCGCTCACCAGCGCCGCGCTGCGCGGCGTCGACGTGCGCCTGCTGGTGCCGCGCCGCAGCGACTCGGCCATCGTGAGCGCCGCCGCGCGCTCCTATTTCGACGAACTCATCGCCGCCGGCGTGAAGGTGTGGGAGTACAAGGCCCGCATGCTGCATTCCAAGACCTTGGTGGTCGACGACCATTGCGCGATGATCGGCACCGCGAATTTCGACAACCGCAGCTTCCGGCTCAACTTCGAGGTCTGCGCCGTGGTCTATGGTCCGGAACTGGCCGGCCCGCTGGCGGCGCAGTTCGAGACCGACCTGCACAGTTCCGGCGCGGTACGCGCCAACCGGCGCCTGGGCTTCTGGCGCCGCCTCGGCGATGCGATTGCGCGCCTGTTTTCACCCTTGCTCTGAATGAACCACACCTTTCTCTGGCACGACTACGAAACCTTCGGCGCGGTGCCGCGCCGCGACCGCCCCTCGCAGTTCGCGGCCATCCGCACCGATGCCGAGCTCAACGAAGTCGGCGAGCCTCTGATGATCTATTGCAAGCCCGCGCCGGACTACCTGCCCAGCCCCGAGGCCTGCCTGATCACCGGCATCACGCCGCAGGTGTGCCTGGAGCGCGGCATTCCCGAGCATGAATTCGCCGGCCATATCGAGCGCGCCTTCTCGCAGCCGGGCACCATCGGCGTCGGCTACAACACCATCCGTTTCGACGACGAGGTCACGCGCTTCCTGTTCTGGCGCAACCTGATCGACCCCTATGCGCGCGAATGGCAGAACGACTGCGGCCGCTGGGATCTGCTCGACGTGGTGCGCCTCACCTACGCGCTGCGGCCCGACGGCATCGAATGGCCGAAGAAGGAAGACGGCAAGCCCAGCTTCAAGCTCGAAGACCTGGCGCGCGCCAACGGCCTGCTGCACGAGTCGGCGCACGACGCGCTCTCCGACGTGCGCGCCACCATCGCATTGGCGCGGCTGATCCGCGACAGGCAGCCCAAGCTGTTCGACTTCGCCTTCGGCCTGCACAAGAAGGACCGCGTGGCCGTCGAGCTGGGGCTGCCCGCGATGCGCGAGACCGCCAAGCCCTTCCTGCACGTTTCGGGCATGTTCCCGGTCGAGCGCGGCTGCCTGGCCGTGATGTGGCCGCTGGCAAGCCACCCGACCAACAAGAACGAACTGCTGGCCTGGGACCTGGCCCACGACCCGAGCGAGCTGCGCGACATCGACGCCGACACCCTTCGCCTGCGCCTGTTCACCCGCACGGCCGACCTGCCCGAGGGCGTGGTGCGCCTGCCCGTGAAGGGCATCCACCTGAACAAGTCGCCGATGGTGGTCGGCAACCTGCGCACGCTGGCCCCGCCCATGGCCGAGCGCTGGGGTGTCGACCTCGATGCAGCCATGCGCCACGCCGCCATCGCGCGCGACCTGCCCGACATGAGCGCCATCTGGTCGAAGGTCTATGCCCGACCGAAGGAAGACACGCCCGATGTCGACGAAGACCTCTACGGCGGTTTCGTCGGCAATGCAGACCGCCGCCGCCTGAACCAGCTGCGCAGCCTGTCGCCCGAGGAGCTGGCCAAGGACCGCACCGGCTTCGACGACGGCCGGCTCGACGAGATCCTGTTCCGCTACCGCGCGCGCAACTGGCCCGAGCTGCTGAGCGAAGAAGAGAACGAGCGCTGGGAAGCCCTGCGCGTGGCAAAGCTCTTCAAGGGCGAGGGCGGGGCGCGCACCATCGAGATGCTGTTCAGCGAGGTCGATGCGCTCTCCGAGAACGCCGACGAGCGCGGCGAGGAGATCCTCGGCGCCCTCTACGAATACGCAGAGGCGATCGCGCCGGAAGCCTGACCGAGGCCCGCAGGCCGATCGAACGGAAGAACGAACGAACCATGCTGCAAATCAATCCCGAGCTGTCTACCGCCCTGGAGGAATACGGCCTGTTCCTCGCCACCGGCGCGATGGTGGCGCTGCCGTTTCGCTTCGAGCCGCCGGTGCGGCTGTTCGTGAACGTGCATACCCACGGCGTGTCGATGGGGGCGTACTCCTACGTCGCGCCGCTGGTGCAGCTGCACCAGTTCCGCATGGGGCGCTACTGCTCGGTCGGCGACAACCTGAACGTGTTGACCCAGCACCCGTCGGACTGGCTGACGACGCACCCGGTGTCGCACCAGCCGTTCTTTCCGCCGCCGTTCAGCCATGTGTCCACGCACGAGTACCCGCAGCTCGAACGGACGGTGATCGGCAACGACGTGTGGATCGGCTCGCGCGTGAGCATGAAGAGCGGCCTGACCATCGGCGACGGCGCGATCATCGGAGCGGGCTCGGTCGTGACCAAGGACGTGCTGCCGTTCGCCGTGATGGGCGGTGTGCCCGCGCGCATGATCCGCCGCCGCTTTTCCGACGCGCTCATCGAGCGCATCCAGGCCTGCCCGTGGTGGGACTGGGACCTGCGCCACCTCACACTCGACTGGCGCAAGCCCGAAGAGGCGCAGACCCTGCTCGAAGCCGCCGTGGCCGAAGGGCGGGTGGTGCGGTGGAGCCCGGGCTGGCGCGTGCTGGAGCACGGCACCCCGGCCAAGGAAGGCCAGGCGCGGCCGCTCGTGGTGCGGGTGGAGTGATGCGCGGCGCATCGGGCGAAGTGGGGCGCGAACCGTCGAAGCGCGTGGTGCTGCATGAAAGGCAATCCGCCTGTGTCCGCTTCCGACAAGGATAGAAACCTCGTTCGCCGGCTCACGGTCTCCGATGCGGCGGCCTACCGTGCCGTGATGCTGGATGCCTATGCCAGCCACCCCAGCGCCTTCACTTCCACCGTTCAGGAGCGCGAAGGCCTGCCGCTGAGTTGGTGGGAAGAGCGGCTCGGCGCCATTGCTGATGCGACGGAGGCCAGCGTGGTCTACGGCGCATTCGACGACACCGGCATGCTGGCAGGCGCGGCGGGGCTCGCCTTCGGCGTGCGAAACCGGGAGCGCCACAAGGCCACCCTGTTCGGCATGACCGTGGCCGCGTCGGCGCGCCGTTCGGGCTTCGGCCGCCGGCTGGTGCTCGCCTTGCTCGACCACGCGCGGGCCCGCGACGGCCTGCGGCTGGTGCAGCTCACCGTCACCGAAGGCAACGACGCGGCGCAAAAGCTGTACGAAGACTGCGGCTTCCGCACCTTCGGCGTGGAGCCGCTGGCCATCGACGTCGATGGCGAACTGCTCGGCAAGGTCCACATGTGGTGCGACCTGGCGCCGCCCGCCTCAGCGGGGCCGCCGGTCGACCGAGGCAATGAAGGCGTCCACCGCTGAGGTGTAGGCGCCGGGCAGGCCGAGTTCGGCGTTGATCTGCGCGTGCGACAGGTCTTCAGGTAGCACCTGCGCGCGTCCGCCCTTGGCCGTGACGCGTGCCGCGAACTGAGCGGCCTGCGTGCAGGAGCCGTCGCGGCGTTGCGTCGAGCACACCAGCAGCATCGGCGGCGCGCCGGGCGCCAGTGCATCGGTCGGCGACACGCTGCGCCAGAAGGCCGGGTCGCTGCCGAACACGCGGTCGTAGAAGGGCAGGTGGCGCCGCTGCATCAGGGCCGCGGTGTCGAGCGCGGCGCTGTCGAGCGCGATAGCGCCCAGCCAGGGCTGCGCGCCCTGTTGCCGCGCGATGCCGGGCGATGCGCTCAGCAGCGCGACCAGGTGCGCGCCCGCCGAATGTCCCATGAGCACGAGCCGGCCCGCGTCGCCGCCCCATGAAGCCGCGCCGGCCTGCACAGCGGCCACCGCACGCGCCACGTCCTGCGCCTGCTGCATCACATCGACCTGCGGCACGAAGCGGTAGGCCACCGACACCAGGATGTAGCCCTGCGCACGCACCCAGTGATCGACCTTGAGATCCACCACCGAGGCGGCGTCTTTCTTGCCGAACATCCAGGCGCCGCCGTGGACCATCACGAGCATCGGCGCACCGTGCGCGTTCGGCGGCAGGTACACGTCCATGCGCTGCGCCGCGTCGGGGCCGTAGGGCAGGTCGGCCAGCCGGCGAACGTCGGGCTGCGCCAATGCGGGGGCAAGCGCCAGTGCCAGCAACCAGGCGATGCAGTACGGCAGAAAGCGCTTCATGGGAAAGCGCCCGATCAGGCTTTCGGGATCATCCAGCCGGTCTCGCCGCCGCGCCCCGGCAGATGCAGCGTGGCGGTGGCGGCCGGCGTCTGCGCCACCAGCCGGCCCTTGCGGAATACCTTGAGCCGCGTGGCGCGCAGGCGGATGGCCTCGACCGGGTCGCGCGCCTGCAGCAGCACGAAGCTCGCGTCGCAGCCGGCCTCGATGCCGTAGCCCTGCAGGTGCATCACGCGCGCCGCATTCGTCGTCACCGCCTCGAAGCACTGGCGGATGCCGGCCTGGCTGGTCATCTGCGCCACGTGCAGGCCCATGTGCGCCACCTCGAGCATGTCGCCCGAACCCATGCCGTACCACGGGTCCATCACGCAGTCGTGGCCGAAGGCGACGTTCACGCCGGCGGCCATCAGCTCGGGCACGCGCGTCATGCCGCGGCGCTTGGGGTAGCTGTCGTGGCGGCCCTGCAGCGTGATGTTGATCAGCGGATTGGAGATGACTGCCACGCCGCTCTGCGCGATCAGCGGCAGCAGCTTGCTCACATAGTAGTTGTCCATCGAGTGCATCGAGGTGCAGTGCGAGCCCGTCACGCGGCCTTGCATGCCCAAGCGCTGCGCCTCGAAGGCCAGCGTCTCGATGTGGCGCGACAGCGGGTCGTCGGACTCGTCGCAATGCATGTCGACCAGCTTGCCGCGCTCGGCCGCCATTTCGCACAGCAGCTTCACGCTGGCGGCGCCGTCGGCCATGGTGCGCTCGAAATGGGGAATGCCGCCGACCACGTCCACGCCCTTGTCGAGCGCGCGCTCCAGGTTCTCGACGCCGCCGGGCGAGCGCAGCACGCCGTCCTGCGGGAAGGCCACCAGTTGCAGATCGAGGTAGGGCGCCACCTGGCGCTTGACCTCCAGCAATGCATCGACCGCGAGCAGGCTCGGGTCGCTGGTGTCCACATGCGAGCGCACCGCCAGCAGCCCCTTGGCCACGGCCCAGTCGCAGTAGGCCAGCGCGCGCTCGATCAGCGCCTCCGCCGTGAGCAGCGGCTTCAGTTCGCCCCAGAGCGCAATGCCTTCGAGCAGCGTGCCGCTCTGGTTGACGCGCGGCAGGCCGTAGCTCAGCGTGGCGTCCATATGGAAATGCGGATCGACGAAATGCGGCGCGAGCAGCATGCCCTGCGCATCGAGCTTCTCGTGCGCGGGAGCGTCCAGGCCCTCGGTGACTTCGGCGATGCAGCCGTCCTGCACGGCGATCGACATGCCGGTGCGGCCGTCGGGGAGGGTGGCGTTGGTGATGAGGAGGTCGAGCATCGTGGGGGCCTTTTTGAATCGATCGGGGCTATTTTCCGTCGCCGCCTTCTCCAGGCACGCGCCGCGGCGTCCAGTGAAGATAGATGTGCACGTTTTCGCTGCGGTCGCGCGCCACGCCGGTTTCGCCCCAGTAAAACGTGGCCGGCTGGCGCGGTACGCCGGCCGATGCCAGCCAGCGCTCGTGAAAACGGTAGCGCTCGTCGGCGCTGGCATGGAAGGCTTCCGAATCCAGGCTGCGGTGGCGATGCGGCGTGAGCGTGATGAAGGCGCTGGCCAGTTGTTCCTGCTCGAAGCGAAGGGTCAGTTCGATGGCCTTCCGGTCGGTAGTCGTGTCGCCGGCAGTGGCGAACACGCATTCCACCTGCCGGCCTTCCACGGTCACCATCTGCCAGGTCTTCAGGAAAAGGGGTGGAAGATCGTCTGCACGGCTGTCCGCGTCGATGACGGCTCCGAAGGCTTCGATGCGGCCGGTCGCGGCGTCGAGTGCCAGGGGCGGCGTCATGGGCCGGGCCTAGCGGGTGCGCTGCGCCCGGAACAGATACTGCCCCGGCCTGGGCCCGACCTCGATGGTCACGCGGCGCAGCTTGTCGTCGTGCCCCGAACTGGCCTTTGCCGTCACCACGATGCCGCGCGGCGTGGCCCGGCAGGTGAGCTCCGACAGGCCGATCTCCGCGTGGTCGTTGTCGAGTTCCGCGATGGACACGGTGTGCGCGGCCTGCAGGCTGCCTTCGGCATCGCGTTTCATCCATTGCACGTACAGGAACGACTGCGCGAACTGCTCGGCGTGGATCACCCGGTACACGCCCTGGTGGTCGTTGTCCCAGGTGCCGCACAGCTGCACCCAGTTGACCGCGTCGGGCGTCTTGAAGTTCTCGTAGGTGATGTCGGCTCCCAGCGCATGTGCGCCGCCGCACACGGCCAGCAGGGCGGCGAGCAACCGGGTTCGGATGGCGGAAGCTGCGGTCATCGTCAACGTTCTCCCTTGCGGTAGGGCTTCATCAGTGCCTGCGGATAGCTGGCCTTGCGTGCCACCAGCACCAGCGCCAGGATCGACAGCAGGTACGGCAGCATCAGGTACAGCTGGTAGGGCAGCACGGCGTCGCCCGATTGTTGCAGCCGCAACTGCAGCGCGTCGAAGAACGCGAACAGCAGCGCGCCCAGCAGTGCCTTGCCCGGCCGCCACGAGGCGAACACCACCAGCGCCACGCAGATCCAGCCGCGCCCGTTGACCATGTTGAAGAAGAAGGCGTTGAAGGCCGACAGCGTGAGGAAGGAGCCCGCCATGCCCATCAGCGCCGAGCCGGCGACGATGGCGCCGGTGCGCGTGGCCGCGACCGACACGCCCTGGCTCTCGGCCGCCTGCGGGTTCTCGCCGGCCATGCGCAGCGCCAGCCCGAGCGGCGTGCGGTACAGCACCCAGCCCACCACCGGCACCAGCAGCAGCGCGAACAGCGTGAGCGCGGTCTGCGCGTTGAGGATGGGCACCGGCAGCCAGTCCATCGGCGCGAAGGGCGTGATCGTCGGCGGTGTGTTCACCTTGGGAAAGCTCACGCGGTAGCCGAAGTAGCTGAGCGCGGTCGCCAGCAGCGTGATGCCCAGCCCCGACACGTGCTGCGAAAGCGCGAGTCCCACGGTCAGAAAGGCATGCAGCAGGCCGAACACCATGCCGGTGAGCGCGGCCACGCCGACGCCCACCCACAGCGGCGCGCCGGCATACACCGCGAGCCAGCCGGTGAAGGCGCCCGCAACCATGATCCCTTCGATGCCGAGGTTGAGCACGCCCGCGCGCTCGCACAGCAGCACGCCGAGCGTGCCGAGGATCAGCGGGGTGGCGATGCGCAGCACCGCGACCCAGAAGGCGGGGTTGGCGAGGATGTCGAGCAGGTCGGTCATTGCGTGTTTCTCCCTCCCCTTCCGGGGGAGGGCTGGGGT